>NZ_JADYXK010000023.1:0-70272 GCF_015864275.1 Pseudoalteromonas sp. NZS11_1 | reverse complement strand
GGACATTACCAGGCTTCAAATTGTAGAAAGCCCGAATCTAACGATTCGGGCTTTTTTACGTCTGCAGAAAAGTGAAATGCGCGCAATTAATGCACACTCACATCAACACCCATCACGTAGGTCGGGCGAGCGCAGCGACTCCCGATGTTAAAATTACATCGAGAATAGCTACAATGTTCTTATTTCACGAGCTGGGTTACCCGCTACTACAGTATTAGGCATTACATTTTTAGTAACCACAGCACCCGCACCCACAATACTATTTTCACCAATACTCACACCCGCTAAAATAATTGCACCTGCGCCAACCCATACGTTATTGCCTAACGCGATAGGTGCTGCAAAGTTTTCCTTATTAAGCCTTTTTGCTGGATTAGTAGCATGTGACACAGCTAAAAGCTGAACGTTCGGGCCTATTAAACAGTCATCACCAATGGTGATTGAGTGATTGGCTAATGGCGAGTCGAGAAGTGTGCAATTAATATTCATAAAAGTACGATCACCAATAACTATTTGATTGCCGTAATCGCAATGAAAACCTGATTCTATAATTACACCATCACCCGACTTTAAAAATAACTCTTTGATACGTTTTAAGTTGCCTTTACTTGGGCTCTTATTAAATAAACGGCAGGTTTCACCTGCTTGCTTTCGCTGTGCTAAGTATTCTTTACTGATACTGTTAAATGACTGCATTGTATTTATCTTTATAACTTAATTAGTTATAGCTTACCGTACTTTTAGTTTTATTATTATTAGAATAAAACTGTATTTTTTTTGCTCGTTCACTTGCCATTTAAGTTGTTTCGTTTAAAATCGCATAACTTTCGAAATGAAACTTAATTCACGAGCTTTATGACTAAACGAAACACACAGCAGCGTCGTCACAATATACTGGTTCAAGTTAATGAATTAGGTGAAGTCGCCGTTGAAAAGTTAGCACAGCAGTTTCAAACATCTGAAGTAACCATTCGAAAAGATTTAACCTCGCTTGAAAAAAGTGGCTTATTACTTCGCCGCTACGGTGGTGCTATTGCACTACCTAAAGAAATTGTTAGCGATGAAGTAGATTCAAAGCGCAAAGTCGCAATAGCAAAAGCTGCAGCAAAACTTATAAAAGATCATAACCGCATTATTATTGATAGCGGACGCACTACGGCAGCTATGATCCCTGAGCTTGCTGATAAGCGTGGGCTAGTTGTTATGACCAACGCTATTAAAGTAGCGAGTCGTTTATTATCACTCGAGAACGAGCCGACACTTTTAATGACCGGCGGAACGTGGGATCCACATTCTGAGTCATTTCAGGGGCAAGTTGCTGAAAATGTATTATGTTCTTACGACTTTGATCAGCTATTTATTGGCGCTGACGGCATAGATGTAAAGCGCGGTACTACTACCTTTAATGAGCTAGTTGGTTTAAGCCAAGTTATGGCAAAAGCCGCTCGTGAAGTAATTGTAATGGTTGAATCAGATAAGATTGGCCGAAAAATACCAAATTTAGAATTACCGTGGAAAATAGTAACCACATTAATAACCGACGATGGCTTAGCAGACGATAAGCGCAAAGCAATTGAGGCGTGTGGTGTAAAACTAATTTGTGCAGAGATTATACAATAGCTACTCAGTAGCAAGTATTTTAAAAATTAATGGAGACACTATGTGTGGAATAGTTGGGGCAGTTGCAGAACGTCCAGTAAACAAAATTTTAGTTGAAGGCCTTAAACGCCTAGAATACCGTGGTTATGACTCAGCAGGCGTAGCATTGCTTGATGGCAACACACTTAATACTGTTAAAGCAGTGGGTAAAGTAGTTAACGTAGAAGCAGCTCTAGAAAAAGCAGGCGTTAGCGGTCATACAGGTATTGCACATACGCGCTGGGCAACACATGGTAGCGTTACAGAAGCAAATGCACACCCACATGTATCAAACAACCAGTTAGCACTTGTGCACAACGGTATTATTGAAAACCACGCTAGCCTACGTACAGCACTTAAAGCAGATGGTTACGAATTCTTATCAGACACTGATACAGAAGTAATGGTGCATTTAATTCACCAACTTCGTAAACAACACACAACGTTACTTGCATCAGTACAAGCAGCTGTTAAACAGTTTGAAGGCGCTTTTGGTACTGTTGTATTTGATAAAGACAACGATAACGAAATCATTGTAGCGCGCTCAGGTAGTCCTCTTGTTATTGGTTTAGGCCTTGGCGAAAACTTTATTGCGTCTGATCAGTTAGCATTACTACCTGTTACTCGTAGCTTCATCTTTTTAGAAGAAGGCGACGTAGCACGTATTACACGTGACACAGTAGAAATTTTTGATGCAGACGGTAACGCAGTTGAGCGTGAAGTGATTGAATCAAACATTACGCAAGATGCATCAGGCAAAGGCGATTACCGTCACTACATGCTAAAAGAAATTTACGAGCAGCCACTTGCTGTACGTAATACTCTTGAAGGGCGTTTAAACGACGACCGTGTAGCAATTGATGCCTTTGGCGAAAGCGCTCAGCAAATATTTAAAGATGTAAAACATGTGCAAATTATTGCCTGTGGTACGTCTTATCATTCAGGTATGGTTGCACGTTACTGGCTTGAGCAGTTTGCGGGTGTTAGCTGTAATGTAGAAATAGCTTCTGAATTTAGATACCGTCAGTCGTTTGTTCATGAAAATAGCTTACTTGTTACTATTTCTCAATCGGGTGAAACTGCCGATACGCTAGCTGCATTACGCCTAGCTAAAGAGCAAGGTTACATGGCCTCAATGACTATTTGTAACGTACCTGGTTCATCGCTTGTACGCGAATCAGACCTTGCCTTTATGACTAAAGCAGGCGCTGAAATAGGCGTGGCATCTACTAAAGCATTCACAACGCAGTTAGTTGGTTTGTTAATGCTTACTGCGTCTATAGCTCAGGAAAAAGGCCTTGATCAAAGCGCAATTGTAAATGCAATTAAAGTACTTCCAGCTAAGTTAGAAGAAACATTATTACTCGCTGATGGTATTGCAGATCTTGCAGAAGAGTTTGCTGATAAGCACCACTCATTGTTTTTAGGTCGTGGCTCGCAATACCCAATTGCAATGGAAGGTGCGCTTAAACTTAAAGAGATTTCGTACATTCACGCAGAAGCTTACGCAGCGGGCGAGCTAAAACACGGCCCATTAGCACTTATTGATGCCGACATGCCAATTATTGTTGTAGCACCAAATAACGAATTGCTAGAAAAACTTAAATCAAACGTAGAAGAAGTACGCGCACGTGGCGGCATTATTTACGTATTCGCAGATAAAGATTCACACTTTGAGTCAGACGACACAATGCGTGTAATCAACGTAAACCACACTGACGACATTATTGCGCCAATTGTTTACACCTTGCCATTGCAGCTACTGTCGTACTACGTAGCGGTAATTAAAGGCACTGACGTTGACCAACCACGTAACTTAGCTAAATCGGTTACGGTTGAGTAAAATCAATAGGTTGGTAATTACCTGTTAAAGATAAAAAGGCGCTCAATGCGCCTTTTTTTGTACCTCAAAGCCTGTTAGATTAAATAACACACTATTTTATAAAGGATTAGTCATGCGTTTATTAACCGCTGTTTTTATATGTAGTTTATTTATATTTTATTCTAGTAGCACACTTGCAGAGCCTGATTTAAAACAGCAAACCATTGGCTATCCGCAACACACACATACATTTAAATCGGCTGTTTTAAACGAAGAACGCACAGTTGTCGTTCAGTTACCTAAGAGCTATCAATCTGAGCCAAACAAGGTATATCCTGTTATATATCGCTTAGATGGCGCGGGTAACATACCGCTTATAAGTGCTGTAATGGATCGACTGCAAAATAATAATCGTGCGCCTGAGGTTATTATTGTCGCTATTGAAAACACTAATCGCTTAAGGGATTTATACCCCACAGTTAATAAAGAGCCACAAGGCCCGGTAGGTGAAGGCGGAGGCGCAGCAAAGTTTTTAGCATTTATTGAGCAAGAGCTTATGCCCTTGATTAATAAAAGCTATCGTACGCATAACTTTAATGTGATTGCTGGAGGCTCAGCAGCAGGCGTGTTTGCACTTTATACTATGCAAGCTAACCCTGAGCTTTTCCAAGCGCATATTGCTTACAGCCCTGCCGTTTGGTGGAACTATGGCGCACCGGTAAAAGCGACTAAGTCGTTTATTAATAAATCAAAAGACCTGAATAACTATGTTTATATAAATATTGGCGAAGAAGCTGGCTTAATGCGTGAGCGATATAATGAGCTGCAGCAAGCTTTACAATCTAATAGCTTGCCAAATTTACGCTTTTTCAGTGACGCATTTGAAAATGTATCGCATAACTTAACATCTGCCGCTGGGGCCTTTAATGCTTACCATCATTTATTTTTACCCAAACAAATGCCCATGAGTGCTTTAAGCGATGATATAGAATCTATTGATGTTTATTATAAAAAGTTATCTCAGCAATGGGGGGAGCAAATAACACCTCCAGAGGCGGCTGTTAGGCAACTTGGTTACAACCTAGTAAATATGCAGCAATATGAGCGGGCTGTGGCAGTATTTAAGCATAATGTTAAGCATCACTCACAATCTGTTGATGCACTATGGGGGTTAGGTTATGGCTATGAATTACAAGGTAATATACAACAGGCACTTATTAAAATAGAGGCTGCTTTAAATGTCGTAGATACCACATACCCCTATTTAGATACCTTAAAAGAGACTAAAAGTAGATTACAAACACAGTTAAATAAAACCCAGTAATATAAAAGGACAATGCGCGGGGGTAGCCTGCGCTTACAGTTACCTTTACAACACGCCGCTGATATTTAAATCACTAATCTCTACTTAATAAGCGCTAAATACGCTAAAATTACAGGCTACTTTTTTAGCAATAAGCCCGTAATAAATATGACCTCAGCCACAAGCCCTAGCACTTTTTCCGAACTTGGCCTTATTCCAGAGCTATTAGCTCGATTAACCGATTTGGAATATACCCAGCCTACACCTATTCAAGCTAAGGCTATACCTAGTGTGCTTGCGGGTAGTGACCTAATTGCAGGGGCAAATACCGGTTCAGGTAAAACAGCAACGTTTGCATTACCTATGTTGCAAAAAGCTTTCCTTGAGCAGGGCGCTAAAAATACTGCCAGCAAAGGTAATTTTGTAACGGGGCTTATTTTAGTACCGACGCGTGAGCTTGCTACGCAAGTGGCCGATAGCGTTAAATCGTATTCTGCTAACTTTAATGGCGCAATTAAAACGGTGGCCGTGTTTGGTGGTGTGTCGGTTAATACACAAATGCAGGCACTGCGCGGCGGCGCCGATATTATTGTGGCAACACCTGGTCGCTTACTTGATTTAATCTCAAGCAATGCGATTAAGCTCGATAATGTAACTACGCTTGTGCTTGATGAAGCCGACCGTATGCTAAGCCTTGGCTTTACCGAAGAGCTGGCTGATCTTTTAGCGTTAATGCCTGCTAAAAAACAAACTATGTTGTTTTCAGCAACTTTCCCTGAGCAAGTTAAGCTATTAACGCAAGAGCTTTTAAGCGACCCAGTTGAAATACAAGTACAAAACAAAGATGAAAGCACCTTAGTACAGCGTGTTTTTACCGTAAACAAAGGTGAAAAAACCACAGTTTTAGCACATTTAATTAAAACGCATAAATGGCGCCAAGCGCTGATTTTTGTGAACGCTAAAAAAGACTGTGAGCATTTAGCGGCTAAGCTTGAAAAACGCGGTGTTAATGCACAAGTTTTCCATGGCGATAAAGGCCAAAGTGAACGTACTCGCGTAATAGAAAAATTTAAAGCGGGCGAAATCGAAGTACTTATCGCAACCGATATTGCTGCACGTGGTTTGGATATTGAAAAGCTGCCAGTGGTAATAAACTTTAATCTACCACGCAGTCCTGCTGATTATATGCACCGTATTGGTCGAAGCGGCCGTGCTGGTGAAGTAGGCTTAGCACTTTCATTGGTTGATTATGAAGATTTGCATCACTTTAAAATAATCGAGAAGAAAAACAAACTACGTCTTGAACGTGAGGAAATAGCTGGCTTTGCCGTTAACCAAGCTAATCTTGATGCTGCCGAGGCGCTTAAAAATGAAAAGCCAATGGCAAAACCAGAAGGCACAGGCAAGAAAAAGAAAAAAAATAAAGCCGATGATATAGATGATGTGTGGAGTGGCTGGCGCCGTAAGTAACAATAGAGCTAAATAAATAGCTGTAAAAACCCGTAATTAGTAAACCTAATTACGGGTTTTTTGTTTTGTGGCTTTAATTTAAAGCGTTAGTTTTAAATTAATGGTCGTGATCTTCATCTTCTATTTCTTGTGCAATCCCTAACCAGGTAATGCTTGCGGGTGGAAAAGTTAACTCTAGCTCACTTTCAATTTCTAGATCTTCAAGGTGTACTTGCACTATGTGTTGAGCAATTGGATCGGCAATATAAGCAAACTGACCACTTTGCGCCACTGTCATACTAAAGCTCATTCCTTCGGGCATTGTGGTTACGTCTGCTTGAGTAATATCTACTTGGCCTGCGAGTTCCCAGTGCATTTCACCGTCATGGTCATGTACTGTAAGTACATTTAAAAAGCCTAGGCTGTCGAGTATTAAAAAGTGCTCACCACTGGCTGAAAAAGAATAAGAAACAGCGCTTGCGCCATCAGCAAGTTGCCATTCTACTTCTTCCATTTCGGCATTTTCAGAATGAATACTCAGTAATACTGAGCCACTGCCATCATGCCCTGCGGCAATACCAAAAATTGTGTCGTTGTTTTTATGGCCGTACAAAGTACCAATGCGCTGATCGCCTACGGCATCTATATTTACAACTTTTTGAGCGCTGTATACATCATCTTGCTGATGGGCAATCAATACACCATCACCACAACCAAATACAACATAATCGTGATTTTGTGCTGCGCCGTGTAAATCGGGGCAGGTTATTTCTAACGTTTGCTCTAGTTCGTAATTACCATCGTGAAGATGATAAACACCCACTTGATCGGGAAGTACTTTGGCATTTGATGTATTACTTATATCGTCGCGGCGAATGGTTGAGAGTAAATGCTCGCCCCGAGGCTCAGCTACACCATGCATGTTAATGCCGTAGTTAATGCCCGTTAATGTAGTTGTTGTATTGGTAATATCGTTATCGGTTAGCACTTCTACTGAGGCAGGCGTACCGGTTTCTGCATCGCCATCGTAAAATATTGCTAATTGCCCGTCATGAGTTATTAAGTGTGTAGGGCGACTACCACTTGTTAGCTCGTAGCTGCTAAACGCAGGGCCTTGCTCATAATCATGCAAGTGCTCTGCGTGATCTTCGCGCCACATACCGCCGCCTATAAACCCTAGGTAATCTTGAGTACGATTAGCAATAACAGCATAACGAAAGCCTGGTGATGCAGATAACGTGTTTGAGTCATTGTTTAGTGTAAATGTATCAAGTAATTCGTTGTTATCTAAATCAAAAAAGCTAGCTTCGTTACTGTCACCTGCCAGAACGGCAAGTCTGCCAAGTGAGTCTATGGTATAGCCGTCGTCATGGTCGTGATCATCATCATCATCATGGTCGTGCTCGTCTTCTACAACAATAGGATCTTTTTCCACAATGTTGGTTTGGGCATCGCCACAGGCCGAAATAAATATAGCGCTAATAGCGAGTGTAATAAGCTTTAATTGATATAGTTTTTTCATGTTTATTTCCTTTAATTATAATTTTTTAACGCTTAAAAATAACCGCGAATACCTAGCGCAAAACTACGTCCTGGACGTGGCGCTATATCCTTTACAAACGAGCTGTGCACGCGTGCTTCTGTATCTGTTAAGTTAGTGCCTCGTAGGTACACAGACATATCTTGGTTTAACACTGAAAGTTCGTAAGAGATGCTCGCGTCAACTAAGGTGTAACCGTCTGTGGCTGTTTCTTGTGGGGCTGTGCGGTCTTGCTTTTGATAGCGAGTTACATGAATATGCGCACTGAGTTTATCTGTTTGATAGCTTAGCTCGCTGCCAAAACGAAGCGGTGGTGTACGGGGTAAATCGCCCCCGTCTTTAAGGCGTGCACGAACGTAGTCAGAGAATACATCTAGCTTAAACTCGTTAGTTAGTTGCCATGCAACTTGCGCTTCAAAGCCGTGTAAAACTACATCATCTGTTTTAAATAAATAAACGGGTAGCTCTGATGAATGGTCGTGTTCGTCAGCGAGTTCTTCTTCATCGCCATGGTCGTGTCCACTTTGTGCGAATAAACCGGTGTCTATTTGGTAATAGTAGTTATCTACTTGGTTGTAAAAGGCATTTAAAATAAAGCCAACATCGCCTTGAGTTTTACGTAGGGTTAAATCGATATTATTGGCTGTTTCCAGATCAATTGCTTGTTCAGATAAACCCAAATGGCCATCTTCATCTAAATCAAATAGTGCGCCTACTTCGTAAGTGCCAGTACCAATATGCGGCCCAAACGATAAGAACTCAGAGGCAGAAGGTGCGCGTTCAGAGCGCGATATCGACAGCCCTAAGTTATAGTTAGATGTAAAATCCCATACTACCCCTGCCGATAAACTGACTGGTGTAAATTCATGCTCTACATCAAATACGCGAGTGGTTTCTGCGCTTTCTTCATGATCATGCTCGTCGGCTTCTTCTGCTTCATCGTGTGCGTGAGCGTCAATATTTGGCAGTAATACGTCGCCTGCTTCAATTGTTACTCGCTCAATACGCGCACCTACCTGCACTAAAAAATCACCAAAGTGCCTTTCTTCTATTAACGCTACAGCAAAGCTTTCGGTTTCTGATGGAGGAGTAAAGGCCTCTTCACCTTGTGCTTCAACATCGCTTTGCTTGTAATGAAAGCTAATACCGCCATTCCATTCGTTAAATTGGTTATGCAGTAGGTCTATGCGTAATTCGTTGGTTTCGTTTTTAAAGGTAGTGCCAACAGCGCCGCTCTCAATTTCAGCGTGTTCGTAGTCGGTATGGCCAGCGCGGAGATTTATTTTGTTTAGCCATTTATTATCTAGGTTGTACTCGCCCAGTAATTGCACTTTAGTTTGCTCTAAATCAGCAAATACGCTTTCTTCTTCGTCGTTGTGTTCTTCCTCTTCTTCCTCGCCGTGCGTATGACCAGGAATACCGTATTGACGATTAAATTGCTCTACTGCTAAGCCAATGAAGCCGTTATCCATTAAATAGCTAGCGCCAACAGTAAAACCGTCAGACTCTTCATTACTGTTTTCAACTTTGTAATCGCTACTATGGCCTTCACCGTCGCTATCTATATCGGCAGCTACAGGTACCCCGTAGTCATCGGCCTCACGCCAAAATGCATCGGCGTAAAAAGCCACCGAGTCTGTGCCTGTGGTGGCATTAAACGAGGCCACTTTTTGGTTATCTACCGAGTTATGTTCTAGGTTCCATTCACCACGCGTGGTGCTGTCGGTAGGTACGCGGTTATCTACTACATTAACCACACCACCAATTGCGCCACTGCCATAAAACAGCGTTGCAGGGCCGCGTAATACTTCAATTTGTTGTGCGGTAGACGCCTCCGATGCAACAGAGTGATCGGGGCCAACGCGCGAAACATCACTAACATCAAGGCCATTTTGAGTAATAAGTACGCGAGGGCCGCTTAAACCACGAATAATAGGTGTGCTGGCTACTTTACCGTGAAAATTTGTATTAACGCCTGGGAGTTTTTCAAGGCTGTCGCCAAGGGTTGCAGCTTGTTGTCGTCTTAGTTGTTCGCCAGATAAAACACTAACAGGCGATGCAGATTCCATTGCCGACATATGAATAGGGGTCGCTTCAATATCAATAACTTCAATAGGCGAGCGCTTTAAATTAAAAGTAACCGATTGGTTTTCATCATTAGTTATTGTTATATCGCGATGAAGATGCGCATAACCAGGGGCTACAACGTGAAGCTCTTTTAAGCCATTTTTTAGTTCTGTTATAACAAATTTACCGTTTTCATCGGTGGTTACTTTAAGATCTGAGCCTTCAACTTCTACCGTTGCATTGGTAACTACTTTACCTTTGTTGTTTAAAACAACGCCTTCTATTGTGGATGCAAGCACACTAGCCGGCAATAAAGCTGCTATGAGAACAGCTAATTGTGATCTACGTTTCATTTGACTACCTTGTTAGATGTTATGTTATATCAATTATGCGAGTAATGTTATAATATATCAGCAGCAATTAACTGATGTTATTAAAATGTCTCCTTAAAAGTAACGTTTTTGAGTGGAGACACTGATTTAGTAGAGGAAATAATGAAGTCGAGTCAAAGTGTTATGGATCGTATGACAATAGGGTTATCGGTAATGTGCACAGTGCATTGTTTTGCAACCCCGGTTATTTTAGCGTTATTACCAAGCTTTGCTGTAATGCAAATAGATAGTGAGCAATTTCATTTATGGATTCTTGCGACGGTAATGCCAACCAGTTTGTTGGCATTGAGTTTAGGCTGTAAAAAACATAAACGTACACGTTATATGGTGTCTGGTGTAACAGGCTTAGCTTTTATGATATTTGCCGTATTGCTAGGCCATGAAGTGCTCGAAAAAGCGCTAACCTTAATAGGCTCAGCGTTTATTGCTGTAGCCCATTGGTTTAATTACCAACAATGCCTTAAACAAAATGATGAAAATTGCCCGTGTTCAGGTAGCAAATTGGATAAAATGGTTTAACGCTTAGTTGTTGCTGGTGGTATGGCTCTCGTCGGCTAAATTAATACTGATTTATTTTAAATACTAAGGCTTCTTTGTTTTAAAAGGCGACCTCTTTCATGCTGTAGTAACATGCTCAGTAATAGTAAATAAGGCCTCATAACATGAGGCCTTAAAATGTTTCTAATTCACTTTAACCGTTTCAGAATTTATACTTTCATACTGCTCAAGCGCTTCTATTTGATTTACACCCTTTAGTTGCATCGTTAATTGCTTTACTAAAATCATGTAAATAAACATCATTGGCAGGCCAGCTACAACGCAGAGTGACTTAATGGTATCTATCCCACCACCGCATAAAAATACGCTAAAACTAATGAGTGCAATTGCACCAGCCCATAGGAGCTTAACTTTATGATCGGGGTCGCCATTTAGCTCTAGCTTATTAGTTGTTAACATAGCAGTGGCAACGCTTGCGCTTGACATAGTCGTTAGCATTAAAAAAAACTGAATAACCAAAAATAACACTAAGCCAATATTACCCGATGGTAGAGTTTGAATAAGTGACACTACAGCAAACGTTAAGCCGCCTTCGCTCATCCATTGTTGAACAGGTAAGCCACCAACTAACTGCGCCCATACTGCATAACCACCAAAAATTGATATAAAAAATGCACAGCCGAGCGAACCCATCGAAATAGTGTACAAAATAACTTCTTTAATAGTACGCCCACGTGAAATGCGAGTAATAAAAAGGCCCATCATAATTAAATAAGCGTAGTACCAAAACCAATAGTATTGAGTCCACGATTGCGAAAAACCACTTTTTTGAACTGGATCGGTCCAAAGCGACATTCTAAAAAAGTTATCGAGCATGACACCTATTGAGTCGGTAAAGTTATTTAAAATAAACTGAGAGTCAGCTGCAAGTAATACAAATAAGGCAAAGCATATTGCAGCTATCACCGTATAGTCAGACACTTTGCTAATACCTTTTTTAAAACCAACAAGCATTACCGCAACGAGCATTAAAACAAACAATAAAATAATACTGCCTTGGAGTAATAAGCTATTTTTAATCTCCAACAAAGCAGAAATGCCAGTACTTAATAAAGATACGGTAAGCGCCAGCGAGCTTGCGAAAGCTGCAAGGGTGCCAAAAATTGCCAGTAAATCGATTGCTTTAGCGATAACTGGATTACTGCCTACTACCGGTTCACAAAGGGTAGAGAGCTTTAAAGTACGTTTTTTTTGTACATAAAATGCGTACGCAAACGGAATTGCCGGAAAGCAGTAAATGGCCCAGCCAGTCACGCCCCAATGAAAAATAGAATAAGTAACAGACCAAGCTGCTGCTGCGTAGCTATTTGGTTCGGCAAAAAGTGGTGGCGATTGCAAATAATACATCGGCTCACCAATTCCCCAATATATAAGAGAAGCACCTACACCTGCGGTAAAAATCATACCGCCGTACGAAAAGTTAGAGTGCTCTTTTTTTTCTTCACCTAATCTAATAGATCCGTACTTTGAAAAAGCTAACCAAAATAAAAAACCAACTAAAGCCAAGCTCACAAGTTCTACTAACCAACCAAACCAGCCTGTTACAAAGTGCATGGCGTTGCTTGCTAATAATTGTGACTGCTCCGGATATAAAGTTGAGATAACTAATAAGGTAATCACTAATGTAATTGCAGGAATAGCCAGCTCAAAGTTAAGGTTTTTCAATGGAATTTCTCCATTGCACGAGTGCTTCGATATGGCTTGGGTTAATTCCGCAGCAACCACCAATAATATTAGCGCCAAGGCTATGCCATTGTTTTGCAAATTCCAGATACTCTTCAGGAGATAAATCACGGTAGTCTTGCACTGCTTCATTTGCTTTGTGAGCACTTGAAATAGGAGTAAAGCTGTTAGCAAATGCGCCTAACGTTACTTTTTTATTTTGCTTAGTTAATACGTTATTAGTATCACGCAGTGCTTGCTCAATAACTTCAGGAATAGAGCAATTAAAGAAAATACCTGCAATGTTTTGCTGCTCAAGTAGTACGGTTATGGCATCGGTTACCAGCTCACCTGAACGCAGCGTTGCCTGCTCAGTTACTTCGTCACTTAGGGTAAATGCGTAATAACATGGCTTAGTTGAGCCTTTAAGTACGCTTGCCATTACTTGTGCTTCTTCAATACTCGATATTGTTTCGCCAAGCCAGAGGTCTACATGGAGATTTTGTGCATTGTATAAGGTATTTAAAATAGTAAAAGCACGTTCACTTTCAAATAAATCGGGACGGTATGAACCAAATGCAGGTGGTAGTGATCCTGCAACCAGTACGTTTTGCTTTGCATTATTTGCTGCTTTATTAGCAATAAGGGCAGCTTGCTCTGCGAGTAACGCGCCTTGGCTTTCGTAGCGTTCTTCACCTAAATGAAACGGCACACAAGCGTAGCTATTAACCGTAATTATTTCGGCGCCAGCATCTATAAAACCTTGGTGAGCTTGTGCTACATATTGAGGAGCTTCTATAAGTGCCTGTGCACTCCAAAGTGGCTGTGAGAACGGAGCGCCAATGCGCTTAAGTTCACGTCCCATGCCGCCATCTAAAATCGTTACCTTTTTCACTTATGGACTTCTATATGTCTAAATATTATGGCGCTATTCAAACATATTTTTTAAAAAATCATAATGAAACTTCATCAGGTTGGGCATGAAAAAAGCTCAACCTATTAAAAGGGCACAAAAAAAGCGACTACCCAATATGGTGTCGCTTTTTTAGTAAGTAGTATTAGCTTACTTATAAAAGGCTTCAACAGTGCCTTTTCTTGTAAGTAAAAGTGGTTGTCCGCGACGATCAAGGCCTTTTGGAGATGCAAACTTTATCCAACCTTCGCTGATGCAGTATTCTTCAACATCAAAACGCTCTTTGCCGTTGAACGTGATACCAATATCGTGTTCAAAAACTTCTTCCACATGATGTGGGCTGCGTGGATTAATAGAAAGGCGATCTGGTAAAGCAGGTTTTGCGGTAGTGTCGTTCATGGTCATATTCTATATTGAATGAAGTATGCGCTATTGTAGGCAATACAAAGCTTTCGCTCAAGAGAGATAGTAGTAAATGTGTTTAAAAATGTACTAATTAATGAGTTGTGTATACAAATGAGATTGCGCTTGGAAAATATTTACAGAGGAGGTTTTGAAGATATTCGACTAAATAATTATAAAGGTAAATATATTAATGGGTTATCTCTAACCCACTAAATTGTTTAGCAATTAGATGCTAACAATGTTCTCAGCTTGTGGACCTTTTTGACCTTGAGTAACAGTAAACTGTACACGTTGGCCTTCAGCTAGAGTTTTAAAACCGTCGCCAGAGATTGCGCTGAAATGTGCAAAAACGTCTGCGCCAGATTCTTGCTCGATAAAACCAAAACCTTTTGCTTCGTTAAACCATTTTACTGAACCAGTAGTTGTATTAGACATAATATGTATCCTAAAAAATTAATATAAGTGTGCCTGAAAAGAGGCGATTGAGCCGGAAAAAATAGTTAACTTGAGGATATCGTGTAGGATTATTACTAAAACAACTCGGTACTAACAAATAAAACAAAACTTCTTTCAAACTAGTATTCAAAATGGGTTATTGCTAACCCATTAAATTGTGTAGCAATTAGATGCTAACAATATTCTCGGCTTGTGGGCCTTTTTGACCTTGAGTAACAGTAAACTGTACACGTTGGCCTTCAGCTAAAGTTTTAAAACCGTCGCCAGAGATAGCGCTAAAATGTGCGAACACGTCTGCGCCAGATTCTTGCTCGATAAAACCAAAACCTTTTGCTTCGTTAAACCATTTTACTGAACCAGTAGTTGTAGTAGACATAATATGTATCCTAAAAAATTAATATAAGTGTGCCTGAAAAGAGGCGATTGAGCCGGAAAAAATAGTTAACTTGAGGATATCGCGTAGGATTATTACTAAAACAACGGGGTACTAACAAATAAAACAAAACTTCTTTCAAACTAGTATTCAAAATGGGTTATTGCTAACCCATTTTAACGAAAGCAATTAGATGCTAACGATGTTTTCAGCTTGTGGACCTTTTTGACCTTGAGTAACAGTAAACTGTACACGTTGGCCTTCAGCTAGAGTTTTGAAACCGTCGCCAGAGATTGCGCTGAAATGTGCGAAAACGTCAGGACCAGATTCTTGCTCGATGAAACCAAAACCTTTTGCTTCGTTGAAAAATTTAACTGTACCAGTTGTAGTATTAGACATAATAGTATCCTAAGAATTAATAAAAGTGCGCCTTAAATTAGGCAATTTAACAGGAAGAAAACATACATTTAACTGAGGATAACGCGAAGGATTATTACTAAAACAACGTGGTACTTACAAATAAATAGGGTTTTCTGTCAACCCGATGCCAAGCAGGATAACAGTAAATTGAGCTATATACCAAGCCCTATTGTAAATTTATTTTAGAGTAAGTGCTTTATTAGTTTGTTTGTTTTTTAACTAACTAGTCATGATTAAGGTGATCTTTTTTGCGTCTTAATTTGAGTTAATTTCAATTTAATCAATGCTTTATGTTTGTATTAGCACGAGGTTCTAGAGTAGGTAAAATGCAAGTTTTAAGTGGTTAAAACATGACCTAATTACCTACTGATTTTTTTGATATATACCTTAAATAACTTGATTCATTAGCTCCAAATTACAAATCCAAGTATTAATAATGCAATCCAAAGTGTTTCAGCCACAATTAAAATAATGGGTTTCATACCTACTTCGGTAAGCTTTCCTAAATTAGTTTTCATTCCTATAGCTGAAATAGCCGCAATTAAAAAGAACTGCGAAAGTTCGTTAGCGGTTTCAAGTACTATTGTAGGAAGTGAAAAGCAGCTATTTATTATCATGAGTATTACAAAGCCAATTAAAAAACCAGGTACTTTAGGTAATTCTCCGTGTTTTTCTTTGTTTGAGCGATTAATAACGACCATCATAATAAGTACAACAGGTAGTAGCATGGCAACACGTACAAGTTTAGTTAGAGTTGCGATATCGCCTGTCTCAGGTGATACCGAATAACCTGCACCCACTACCTGGGCTACATCATGTATTGTGCCACCTAAAAATACGCCTGCATTATGGGCGTCAAACTCAAGATAATTAACCACAATAGGGTAGAGGATCATAGCAAGGGTCGACATAGCTGTTACGCCAATAACGGTTAATAAGGTGTCGCGCTCTTTATGTTCGCTGTTTGGCATAATAGACGAGATGGCCAGCGCAGCAGACGCTCCACAAATAGCAACCGAGCCACCTGTTAGTGCACCAAAGCGTTTTTGTAAGCCAAATGCGCGCGCTATTACTACGCCTAAAATAATAGTGGTAAATATGGCGCCCGCTAACATAAGTGCTGTTTGCCAACCCAGTGTTACTAAATCTCCCAGCGCTATGCGTGTGCCTAGCAGTACTATACCTACACGCAAAACCGTGGTGCCGGTAAAATCGATACCTTTGGCGCAAGGGCTATCGCTTTGATACAAAAATGAGACTGCCATACCCAGTAACAAAGCAAACAGCATGGCTGGCGCGCCGTAATGCTCACTCAAAAATAAAGCGGCAAGGCCAGTCATTGCAGCAATGCTGGCGCCTTGCCATAAAGGTGATATTTTACTGCTTAATTTACCACTTAAGCGCTGCATTACGCTTTTGCTGCGGTAAGTGCTACTAACACTTGGCGTTTACGTTCACCTGTAAAAGGTCGACGGCCATGCATAGCCATTTCGTTATCAACTAAAGCAACGTCACCGTCTTGCCATGCAAGATCAAAGGTAAATACTTTAGAAAGCTCAACAATTTTATCAAGTCCTGCTTTAGGAATGGCACTACCATCACCAAAGGTAATGGCAATTGATGGGTTATCGCGTACACCTTTCCAGCCCATGTAAGCGGCAATCAGTTGGTTATAAAAAACCTGTACATTGTTTTCAAGAGTTACTACAGCAGGCAGTACCGGTGTAACGGCTTTTAGTGAGCCGTCTTCAAGCCATTCCCACTCGTAACCAAGTTCGGTTAATTTATTATGTGCTTCGTCTTTGGTTTCTACACTTAGCGTACTTTTCCAGCTTCGGCCTTGGCCTGATGTTGCATCGTCAGCGGCTGGCATATAGGTGGTATATTTTAGGCCTTTGTGTTCAAAATCATGGGCAAGTTTACTATCGTATTCTTTTAATGCGCTAAATAGCTTATCTGATCGGCAAAGAGGTGTTGCACCACCTTCTTCTGCGGCCGATTTACAAAAGAAGAATAACTTACTTGGCGAAATAGGCGTTTGCGCCATTTCGTGATGTAAGTATATTTCTACATCTTTTGGCGCTTCGTTGGCTGTAAATACACGCTCGGTAAAATTAATACGTACCGCGTTAGACAGAGACTCTTTATAAGTAAAATTGTCGTAATTAAACCCTGCTGAAAAAGTATCAAAGGTTTCGGCGCTATTTACCGGGAAGCCACGAAACAGCACAGCACCTGAGCTGCGAAGCTTTGTAGCCAGTTCACTTTTATTCGCGCGAATGAAAGCTACCGCTTCTTCAACGGTGCTGGCGTTATTGTTATTAACCACAATGCACGGAAAAACCGAATCATCGAATGTTAATTGAGTTGGCACTGAGGCGTAGTTAATTTCGGTAGCTGACATTGTATGTTCCTAATCGTAAATTGGGTGAAAACGGTTAAAGGCAGCTTCACAAAAGTGCCCAGGGTCGTTAAATCGGCGATTACTGTTAAGCGCAGAAATTTGCGCCATTTCTTGCTCTGTTAATTCAAAATCAAACAGTGCGAGATTTTCTTTCATGCGTTCAAGTTTTGAAGTTTTTGGAATAATGGCAGTGCCGCGTTGCACGCCCCAACGAAGAACTACTTGTGCTGGCGTTTTGCCATGATTGTGTGCGGCCGCTTTAACAACGCTTTGCTCAAGAACTGATTCAGTTTTATCAGCCATTTCTAGCTCAAGGTATGAAAGCGCACCCAGTGGTGAAAACGCAGTAACCGGAATATCGTACTGCTTAGCTAATCTTACTAATCGCTCTTGCGTTAAATAAGGGTGCGACTCAATTTGCAACATAGCGGGTTTGATATTTGCGTAGGTCATTAAATCGTGAAGCAGTGCGCTTGAGTAATTACATACTCCAATGCGTTTAGCTTTGTTGTTATGTACTTGCTCTTCCATTGCTTGCCACGTTAAATATAGCGGCACTTTTGCCAGCTCCATTTGTGGATTTTGCGCGTCTGGGTCAACAAACCACTCTGGTGGATAGCGGGTTTCTATTGGCACAAATGTTTGCGCAATCGGAAAATGAATTAGGTATAAGTCTAGGTAATCTAGCTTTAAATCACTCAGTGTTTTATCAATCGCGAGGCCAACATGCTCTGGTGCATGAAAGGTATTCCACAGTTTTGATGTTACCCATAATTCTTCGCGAGTACATAAACCATCGTTTATTGCTTGGGCTATGCCATCGCCTACTTGTTCTTCGTTACCGTAGTCTGATGCGCAATCAAGATGGCGATAACCTGCCTTAATGGCTTGGTATACCGTTTGCGCACAATCTTCTTGTGCTACTTTCCATAAACCGAACCCTACTGGAGGGATATTATTTAATGAACTCATTGGGAATTCCTGTTAAAAATGCATAATGACTTAGGTCTTGTATAAGACATAAGTTATTATACGAATCAAACAGTGTCAATACTGTGTTAACAGCAAAGTAGTAAATGGGTGGGTTAAAAAACCTACAGGCAGCAAAAAGGCAGCGTTTGCTGCCTTTAAAAAATATTTAATTATTATGCGCTAAAGTGAGTTTTTAGCACTAAACACGCTTTTAATTAATCAAGTTCAATTTGATAGTGGTAATGATCGCTACGGCATTTGCTTTGGCGGTATTCAATTAGCTTACCTTCGATTGATTCGGTAATTCGTGATACCAACAGCAGTGGGTCGCCAGCTTTAATAGCAAGCATTTTGGCATCATCAGCTGTAGCAAGTACAGCTTTAATACTGTCTTGGGTTTTGTGTACAGTTTGGTTAAATTTGGTTTGATAGTAATGGTACAATGTATGCGGAATATCACTACTTTGATGTATATCAGGAAAGTAGCTTTGCGGTAGGTATATAGTTTCGCTCATGCAAAATTCGTTATCAAGAATACGTCTACGAACAAGCTTGGTAACTTTGTCTTTTTTATTGAGTTGTAACGCTTCTGTTACTTCAATTGGCGCAGCACAAAGCTCAACCGATAGCAGTTCAGCCTTTGGTAAATCAGCGCCTTTACCGTCGGCTTGTAACGGAAAAAACCTAAATAAGGCATCTTGCGCAGTATGCTCTGATACAAACGTACCAACGCCTTGGCGACGAGTCACTATTTTATTGTCGGTTAATAAATTAAGTGCTTTACGAACCGTACCTTGGCTTACGTTAAATTCTTCAGCAAGGCGAAATTCGCTTGGTAGTGCTTCGCCAGGTACCCAGCGTCTTTCAACAATGAGCTGTTTAATATAATCAGCCACTTGTAAGTAAAGCGGTTGAAAAGCCAAGCTTGGGCCACTTAATTTGTGATCAAACATAGAATTACTCATTATTATTTACCATTAAATTTAATCCACCTGTAGTTATATCATAGGTGAAACCTTTTACGCATATTTGCGCTAGCTCAATTAAACGTGAACTACCGCTGTAATGTTTTATAGGCGCAAAATATACATTATGCCTAAAAACAAATCGTTACACTACAATAGCTCACCCTTAGGAAATTAAAAGTGCTCAGTATTTCTTTTGAACTCATTTTGCTTATGGCGTTGTGCCTAAGCCTTGCCACTGTAATGCAAACTCTTAGCGGGTTTGGCTTTGGGTTGCTGGTGGTTGCAAGCTTTACGTTGCTTGATGTATTGCCACTTACGGCAACTACATTTTTAGTGAGTTTGCTAGGGTTAGTTAATTCAACAACCGTGGTCGTTAAAAACCGCAGTTCGGTAAAAGTACCCGAGCTAAAACTTATGTTGTATACCGGTATACCGTTAATGCTGATAGGTTTTGTGCTGCTTGAGTTTATGTCGTCGCATTTAACGCACTATTTAAACTTTATTTTAGGTGTAAGTATTCTGCTGTGCTGCGCTTTAATGCTGATTGGCCGCGATCGTGCTAATAAACAAAGCCGCCCTCGTTCGTTTTTAATAGCTGGAGGGGTGAGTGGATTACTTGGTGGGTTGTTTTCAACTTCAGGGCCGCCGCTTGTGTTTCAGTGTTATAAGCAAAGTTGGTCTATTGAAGCTATTCGCAGTACGTTATTAGCGGTATTTACTATTGGCGGGCTAGTACGTGTAGGTATCGCCTTATTTGGTACTTTGCCGGGGCTCGACATTATGTTTTTAATTGCAGCGGCTATTCCCTTAGTGTTGTTAGTTACGCATTTTGCTCGTAAATTAACGCCTTACGTTGACGCTAAATGGATACGCATTATAGCTATTACGTTACTAGGACTGAGCGGCGTATCGCTGGTGGCTACATCGGCACCGGGCATTTTTTAAAAATTGCGATGTAAATAATTCATCTTGAGTTTATTTACGTTGACATGGGGATTACAATTATTTAACTTGTGTCTTATACAAGACTAATAATTGGTTAAGGAACTCCCATGAATGCATTTGAATTACGTGAGCCAGACTGGAACGCAATAGAGCCAGCACGCTTAACCGCACAGCCAAAGTTACAAGGTAATGTGTTGGTTTTGCCCACTCAGTTTGGTGATATTAGCGTAACGATAAGCCAGTTTGGTTTACGTTTAAATGCAGGCACCACGCATGACGAGCAGTTTAAAATATTAACCACAACCCCATCAGAATACCCCCTCACACTTAGCAAAAACAATAATGATTACAGTGTAAGTGGTGGCGAATATCGCCTAGAGTTTTACTGCGACCCTTTTCATTTCAAACTTTATAAAAACGATGAGCTAGTGCAGCAATCAGCAACCGATGGCCACTTTGTACGCCAGCATCGTTTACCGCCACTGGCTAAAACTGATAACGGCTGGATATTAAGCTTAGAGCTTAACTACGATGAGGCCGTGTATGGTCTTGGCGAAAAATGGGGAAAGCTTGATAAACGCGGCCAACTTATTCGTTCATACAACCACGATGCGCTAGGCGTTAACGCCGAAAAGTCTTATAAAAACACACCGTATGCATGGAGCCCAGAAGGCTGGAACTTATTTGTACATACACCTGCACCGGTAACTCATGGCGTAGGTTACGCACTGTGGTCGCAACGCGCATATGTATGTTTAGTTGAAGATGACGCGCTAGATGTATTTTTATATCAAGAACAAACACCTGCTCAAAGCATTAACCGTTACTGTGAACTAACAGGTTTTGCACCGGTGCCACCGCAGTGGAGCTTTGGTGTTATTTTATCAAAAGCGTATTACAAAGATGCTGACGAATTACTTAGTGTTGCCCGCGAAGTGCGTGCTAAAAATATGCCGTGCGACGTAATTACTCTTGATGGCCGCGCATGGCAAGACACCGACACCCGCTTTGCATTTGAATGGGACCCAACACGTTACGCCGACCCAAAACCAGTGCTTGATGAACTAAAAGCCATGGATTTTAAAATTTGCGTATGGGAATACCCGATGATCTCGGTAAATAACCCATTATTTGCTAAAGCGGCCGAAAATGGCTGGCTTATAAAAGATAAACGCACCGGTAAAGCGTATCAATACGAGTGGGATTTAAGCCCATTTGGCGAAGTACTTACACCACTACCAGAGTCGGGTATTTTAGATTTTACTCACCCCGACGCTTACGAATATTGGCTCGAATCGCATAAGCCATTGTTTGAGCTGGGCGTAGATATGATAAAAGCAGACTTTGGCGAACAGCTAGAAGACGAAAATATGGTATCGCACAGTGGCGACAGCGGCATAAGATTACACAACGTTTACAGCATGTTGTATAACCGCTGCGTTTTTGAGGCCGCCGAAAAATACTGTAAAACAGGGCCATTTTTGTTTAGCCGCTCAGCGTGGACTGGCAGCCAACGTTTTCCTGCACAATGGGGCGGCGACCCACAGGCCGATTGGCAGGGTTTAGCGGCAAGTATTCGTGGCAGTTTAGCGTGGGGTATGTCGGGTGGGCCATTTTTTGCGACCGACATTGGTGGTTTTTACAAAGACACCCGCGACGCAGAACTTTACGTGCGCTGGGCACAAGCCTCGGTATTTAGCGCACATATGCGCTTACATGGTATTGGTCCTCGCGAACCTTGGTCTTACACAGAGCAAGCAAGTGATGCGGTATTTGCAGCACTTAAATTGCGCTACCAACTTATTCCTTATTTAGAGCAAAGTGCCATACAAGCACAGCAAACTGGCTTGCCAATTCAGCGTGCAATGGTTTTAGCATTTCCTGATGATGTGCTAGCGCATAGTTTTGATCAGCAATTTATGTGCGGTGAAAAATTGTTAGTAGTGCCGTGTGTCGTACCAAACGGTAAAGTGAAGTTTTATTTACCACAAGGCAACTGGATTCGCTTTCCTGATAAACAATCTTACGAAGGTGGTAAGTACTACGAGCACACACTCGCACTTGAAGAAATGGCAGTATTTGTACGCGAAGGCGACAGCCTAATGCTTGGCCCAGAGGTTCAACACACAGAACAAGACATGAGCCAATTAACAGCATGGCCTAAATAAATCTCGGCTTAATAAAAAACACACACTACACACATACAACACACAATAATAAAGATATTAGCTTACTTTTTACCGAGTAAAGTAAGCTAAAAGGGGCGCAAGATGGAAGGTATGAACATTACCATGACACTGCTATCGTGCTTGGCGTTTATGGCGCTGGTGGGATATATCTCGTACCAAAAAACCAAAGGAGAAGTTAACACCCAAGATGGCTACTTTTTAGCGGGTCGTGGGTTAACGGGTACGTTTATAGCAGGGTCGATGATCCTCACAAATTTATCAGCAGAGCAACTAATTGGCCTTAATGGCTCAGCCTATGGTTACAACCTAAGCTCAATGGCTTGGGAAGTAACCGCAGGAGTATCAACCATCATTATGGCGTTGATCTTTTTGCCTCGTTATTTAGCGGGTGCGTTTTCTACCTTGCCTGAATTTTTACGAGATCGTTTTGATGATACCGTACGCCGCATGACGGTGATCTTATTTATGGTAGGGTATTGTTTTATAACGATCCCTTCGGTTTTGTACTCAGGATCAATAGCCGTACTTAGGCTGTTTGATGTTCCTACCTTATTAAATATGAGTTACGAAGCAAGCCTGATTGTGACCATTATTACAGTGGGCTCAGTTGGCGCTATATACGCTGTTTTTGGCGGTTTAAAGGCGGTTGCGGTATCAGATACCATTAACGGTGTTGGGTTATTAATTATTGGTATTCTAGTGCCCACACTAGGTTTGATAGCACTAGGCGACGGTAGTTTTTCAGAAGGGTTAAGCACCCTTGTAAACACCGATACAGAAAAACTCAACGCTATTGGTAGCGAGGATGATCCCGTGCCATTTGGCACTATTTTTACAGGTATGATCCTCGCTAATTTGTTTTATTGGGGTACTAATCAGTACGTGATCCAGCGTACGCTGGGCGCTAAAAACTTAGTAGAAGGGCAAAAAGGCGTGTTGTTTTCAGGGTACTTTAAAGTGTTAGTACCGTTTATGATGATGATCCCAGGCGTTATTGCTTACCATCTTTATAAACACGAAAGCCTACCCACTATCGATTTAGCTTACCCACATTTAGTGAAAGAAGTGCTTCCACAGTATTTATCTGGGTTCTTTTTGGCCGTATTACTAGGTGCTGTATTTAGCTCATTTAATTCACTGCTCAATAGCGCGGCAACCTTATTTTGCTTAGACGTTTATAAGCCAATGAAAAAAAATAAGGTAACAGACAGCCAACTTATAAAAGTAGCCAAAATTACTAGTATTGTTATTGCCATATTGTCGTTTATAACTGCGCCATTATTGATGTTCGCACCTGAAGGTTTATGGCACATAATTCGTGTGTTTACAGGCTTTTACAACATTCCGGTCATCACAATTGTATTGGTAGGTTTGTTTACTCGAAAAGTGCCTGCACTGGGCGCTAAAGTCGCGATTATATTCCATATTATTGCCTACACCTTGCTTAAATTTGTGTGGGATGTAGACATAAACTTTATTCATATTTACGCCATTTTGTTCTTAATTGAATTGGCGATAATGCTGGGTATTGGTTACTACAAACCACTTAAAACACCATGGCAATTTACACGCAAAGCTGAGGTAGACCTTAACCCTTGGAAATACGCATTACCTTGCGCAATTGTATTAGTAAGCTTGATTGTTAGCTTATATATATTATTTTCGCCACTCGGATTGGTTGGTGGAACCAGTGTGTACTTTGTACCAAGTTTAGCTGCTGTATGGTCTACAGCCTTAGTGCTTAGCTGGTGGAGTGTACGTCGTTGGCAGGTTAGTTACGAAAATAGCTTAGCGCGTATTGGTGCTAAAAACGCCGCATAACCTGCGGCTATAATCTGTATACCAAACTTAAATCACATTTAATTCACATAATGTTTGCATTAGTAAGATAGTTTGTTTAAATTTAAAGCTCTTATATAAGATATAAGAGCTTTAAAGAAAGTACCACACACTGACACCGCTTTATTAGCAACACACACAATTGCTAGCGCGGTACCACACAGCACACACGCACAATATGGAGAATGACATGAGAGCTAAAAAGTCCGTCTTAAGCTTGGCAGTCACGTTAGCAATGACAACCGGTTTAGCGCTTAGCGCGCAGGTACATGCGCAGCAAGAGCAAACCGAACAAGAACAACAAAAAACAGAAACAGCTAAAAACGATACGTTTGAAAAAATAGTCGTTACTTCACAAAAAAGAACGCAAAGTTTAAACGAAGTACCTGTTGCGGTATCGGTACTTAATAGCGATCAAATTAATTCAGCTTTTGCTAATAACATGGAAGGCTTACAGTCACTTGTTCCTTCGGTTAGCTTTAGAAAAGGCACCACAACCCGTAACTCAGCGCTAACAGTGCGCGGTATTGGTACTATTTCATTTAGTATTGCTGCCGAGCCAAGTGTAGCAACTGTTGTTGATGGCGTGGTGCTTGGGCGCTCGGGTCAAGCATTTGCCGATTTATACGACGTAGACCGCATTGAAGTATTACGCGGGCCACAAGGTACATTGTTTGGTAAAAACGCCTCAGCAGGTGTGGTAAACATAACAACAAAAGATCCCTCGTACGACACAACAGGCAGCGTAGAAACCTCGTTTTATCAAGATAACGAATACCGTTTTAAAGGCTTTATAAGCGGCGGTTTAACCGACGACCTAGCGGCAAGCCTAACGGTATTTAAAGGTAAATTTGACGGTTACATTGATAACGTTTACAACAACGAAAAAGTAAACGGTTACGACCGTGAAGGTGCACGTGCTGTATTTAAATACGAGCCAGAGGATGACTTAAGCGTAAAATTTATTGCTGAATTTTATAACGCTGACGATGATTGTTGTGCCGACTTAGAAGCACTACCAAGTGGCCGTAATCCAGATTCAAAATCAGTACCAAACAGTAACGGTATAGTTGATGGCGTAGCCGATATTGATTTAGACCAACGCAGCGTTGATCACGACTACGAGTCGCGCACAATTGACGAACATAGCGCGTTTTCGGTACAGGTTGATAAAACAATTGGCGACTATACATATACTTCAATTACAGCGCAGCGTTCGTGGGATAACACAGAGTACCGTGAAGGCGACTTTACCTCTATTGCTGGCGACAGCAGCGAGCCGGTATTTGACGCGCCGTTTCAATTACACGATTTAGGTGCACAGCAATGGGATCAGTTTTCGCAAGAATTTAGAGTTACATCAAACCTAGCTGGGCCATTTAACTATGTTGCTGGCTTATTTTATTGGAACATGGATTCACAACGTAACTTTACTCGTGATGCTAGTTGTCAAAATAATGGTGGTCAACTTGATAGCGCAATGGCATTTTACGCGCAAAATAACTTATCGGGCGCTGAACTTGATGCAGCACTTAACGACCTAGATGGTTATACACAAGGTCTAGGTGTTAGCTGCAATGCAAACGATATTGTATCGGCCACTGCTTTTATGAGCACAGAATTTAACAACTGGGCCGCTTTTGCCGACGGTACTTACGATTTATCTGAAGATTTACGCGTATTATTTGGTATTCGTTACACCGACGATGAAGTGTCGTACACGCATCGCCGTGTAAGTAATGATGTATATGGCCGCACCGGTGTAGGCGTGCGCCCAGCAACACTTAATACAGATGATGAAGGTAAAGCCGAAGAAACCAACGTATCGGGTCGTTTAGGTATGCAATACGATTTAGGCGATGGTCAAATGGTATACGGTACTTACTCGCAAGGTTACAAAGGCCCTGGTTTTAATATTTATTATAACTTTAACCCAGACACCGATAGTCGCGAAATAGCACCTGAAGAGTCTGACGCTTATGAAATAGGCTACAAATACGCAAGCCGCGAATTTGTATTTAACATGGCGCTTTTCAGAACCGAAATTGAAGGTTTTCAAGCTAACAACTTTGACTGTTCAGACGGCACTTGTATTACGCGCTTAACCAATGCGGGTGATGTAAGTACGCAAGGTGTTGAAGTTGACTTTATGTGGGCTGCAACAGAGTCGCTAACGCTTACCGGTGGTGTTGCTTACATTAAAGCTGAAATTGACGAGTTTAATTGTCCGGCAGAGGTAGCCGCAGGTTCATGTACTGACCGTTCAGGTTTAGATGTACCATTTTCGCCAGATTTAAAATACTCACTAACGGCTGACTACTTTATTGAAACCGACCATGGCTTTAACGTACATATAAATGGCTCTTATATTTACACCGACGAGCAATACTCAGACCTACCAGACAACGTAGGCGAATTTAACCCAGCCGCTTTGTTACCAGATTACGGTATTTTAAATGCAAGTGTGGGTTTATCGTTTAAAGATGACGCGTTTAGAGTGTCGCTTATTGCTAAAAACTTAACCGACGAAAGCTACGTAACTACCTACAGTGGCGATAACTTCCGTTACCAAATCCCACGTGATGCAGAGCGCTACTTTGGGGTATCGTTTAAAGCACGTTTTTAATATTTAAATAATTCTCTTAATAATTTCCCTTAAAAGCGCAACGTTTAACACGTTGCGCTTTTTTTGTGACTTATCTTTGTAATGGTTTAGTCATTTTACTTTCATCAAAATTACCTTTATTAGTCACATCTGTTTTCTATAGTGCAGCGGTTGATCTTTTTTGTGTTTACACATTTCAAAAAATAACCACTAAACAATGGGAATTACGGATGAAAATTAAAAAAGTCGCTGCGGCAATCGCGCTAACATTTGCGTTTAGCGCAGTTAGCCATGCTGATGTACTACCGCAAAGCCAAAAAGACAGCAGCTGGTATAGCGCTGCGCAAACTAAACTAACAACAAAAACAGCACAAGCGCAGGCTACACAAGCCACTAAAGCTAAAAACGTCATTTTATTTGTTGGCGATGGCATGGGTATTTCTACACTTACCGCCGCGCGCATTTTACAAGGGCAGCGTAATAATCAATCTGGCGAAGAAGGTTATTTAAGTTTTGAAGAGTTCCCATACTCTGCACAAGTTAAAACGTATAACGTAGATGCGCAAACTCCCGACTCAGCCGGTACGATGACGGCTATTATTTCGGGTGTAAAAACCGATGTGGGCGTTATTGGTGTAGACGAAGATATTGAACGCGGTGTGTGTTCAACAGTGGCAGGTAACGAGCTTCTTACCGCGACTGAATTGGCTGAAATTAAAGGGCTATCTACCGGTATTATTTCTACAGCACGTATTACTCATGCTACCCCTGCTGCAACGTATGCTAAATCGGCTGACCGTAACTGGGAAGACGTATCAGATATGCCAGAAGATGCAGTAACAGGTGGCTGTGAAGACATTGCATCGCAACTGGTTAACTTTGAAAAAAACCTAGAAGCACGATTTGTAGGTACCGACGTAGACGGCCTTGATTTTGTAATGGGTGGCGGTCGTCGTCACTTTTTACCAAAAGACGAAACGGCTAACTCAACAGATGCAGTAAGCGCTATAGAAGGCGACCGTACTGACGAGCGCAACTTAGTAACTGAGTGGCAAACACAATACCCAGATGCTACGTACGTGATGGATCAAACAGGCTTTGATGCAATAGCAGACGACGCCACTAAAGTATTTGGTTTATTTAACGAATCCCACATGCAGTACGAAGCTGACCGCGCAAACGATGTAGCGGGCGAGCCTTCACTTACCGATATGACCACTAAAGCAATTGAAGTGCTTGGTAAAAACGATAACGGATTTTTCTTAACGGTTGAGTCGGGTCGAATTGACCACGCGCACCACGCGGGTAATGCATACAATGCGCTTAACGACACCATTGAGTTTGCTAAAGCCGTACAAGCTGCGGTAGATAACACCAACCCAGAAGAAACCCTTATTTTAGTAACCGCCGATCACAGCCATGTATTTACTATTGCAGGCTACCCTAAGCGTGGTAATCCAATTTTAGGTCAAGTAGTTGCAGTAGGTGCAACAACACCAAGCCTAGCCGCCGACGATATGCCGTACACCACAGTAGGTTACGCAAATGGCTTAGGTTTTAGAAATCTAGGCGACGAGACTGATGCTGATGCAAGTTACACAAGTGCTGCTGTAGCAGGGCGTGTTGAGCTAAATGGCGTAGATACAACAACCCCAGGTTTTCACCAAGAAGCAACTGTACCAATGGGCTCAGAAACACACGCAGGTGAAGACATATCTTTACATGCAAAAGGTCCTGGTGCTCAGCTAGCACAAGGCGTAATTGAACAAAACGTAGTGTTTCATCTAATTAATCAAGCTCTTGAACTAACTCAGCAATAATGGCGGCTAACATGAACAAATTAACGGTACTTTCTTTGGCAGTAATGGTCGCGCTAGCAGGTTGCTCGAGTGACGATAACAAAAATGAAAACAATATTATCGCAGTAGATAACGCTATTGCAGTGGGCTCTGAGCAGTGCATTAATGGCGGTGTAGAGACGCAAGTAGGCGCAGATACCAATAATAACGACGTGCTAGATAGCGACGAAGTTAACTCAACTAATTTAGTGTGTAATGCACCTGCAACGTCGTTAACAAGCGAGCAGTTAGCCTCGCTCACTAGTAATACTTGGTTTAGTGAAGCACAAACAAAATTGGGTGCTGCACAAACAGCCAGTAGCAACATTGTTACTGAATCAGGCAAAGCTAAAAACGTTATTTTATTTGTGGGCGATGGTATGGGTATTTCTACCATAACCGCAGCACGTATTTTAGCGGGTCAGTTAGAGGGTGAAATGGGTGAAGATCACCAGTTAAGCTTTGAAACTATGCCTTTTTCGGGCTTTGTAAAAACATACAACGTAGATGCGCAAACGCCAGATTCGGCAGGCACTATGACCGCAATGGCATCGGGCGTTAAAACCGACGCAGGCGTTATTGGTATTGATGAAGCAGTTGAACGTGGTAATTGTGCATCAGGCAAAGGGCACGAACTTGTTACCTCGTTAGAGCTTGCTGAAATTGCAGGTAAAGCAACAGGGATTATTTCTACAGCGCGTATTACTCACGCAACACCCGCTGCAACGTATGCTAAATCGGCAGAGCGTAACTGGGAAGATATCTCCGATATGCCAGAAAGTGCCGCAACGTGTGAAGATATTGCATCGCAACTGGTTAACTTTGAAGCCAACCTAGAAGCACGCTTTAGTGGTGTTGATGTAGACGGTATTGATGTAGTAATGGGCGGCGGTCGTCGTCACTTTTTACCAAAAGATGCCGCGTTTAATTCAACCGATGCAGTAAGTGCTGTTGAAGGGGATCGTACAGATAACCGCGACTTAACCGCAGAGTGGAAAACGCAATATCCAAATGGCACGTACGTAATGGATCAAACCGGTTTTGATGCAATAAGTGACGACGCCACTAAAGTGTTTGGCTTATTTAACGAATCCCACATGCAGTACGAAGCTGACCGCGCAAACGATGTAGCAGGCGAGCCTTCGCTTTCACAAATGACCGAAAAAGCAATAAACGTACTTGATAACAACGAGCAAGGTTTTTTCTTAACGGTTGAGTCGGGTCGAATTGACCACGCGCATCATGCGGGTAACGCTTATAACGCGTTAAACGACACTATTGAGCTTGCCAAAGCCGTTAAAGTGGCAATGGAAAACACCAACCCAGAAGAAACATTAATAGTTGTAACTGCCGATCACAGCCATGTATTTACCATTGCCGGTTACCCTAAACGCGGTAACCCAATTTTAGGTAAAGTGGTTGCAGTGGGCGCTACTGAGCCAAGCTTAGCCGCCGACGATATGCCTTATACAACGGTTGGTTACACCAATGGTGGTGGTTTTAGAAACCTAGGCAGCGAGACCGATGCCGATGCAGGTTACACCTTTGCGCCAGTAACAGGGCGTGTTGATTTAACTGATGTTGATACAACAACACCTGGTTTTCATCAAGAAGCGCTGGTACCAATGGGCTCAGAAACACATGCCGGTGAAGACGTAGGCGTTTATGCAATGGGGCCAGGTGCACACTTGGTAACAGGCACAAACGAGCAAAGCTTTTTATTCCATGTAATGGACTTTGCCGCTGACTTTGTAAAAACAGCAGACGAAAAACTAGCGCAATAAATACCGGCTAGTTATAAATTTAGTTAAATATATCTAAATAAAAAACCCCGCATACTGTGCGGGTTTTTTGTCATTAAACTGACATTTATAATCGTTATGTTATTGCCATAAACTTGAAATATAAATAAGAGATAGCTAAATGAAAAAAGCGTTATTAATAATTGCCACGCTTGTAAGTACAAGTAGCTTTGCCTCGCAATGTGATATTGATGCCAAGCATTTAAAAGCGGATTATAAAATTACCAACAGCCATAAAGCGCAGCAAAGTAGCGAGTCACTTACCCTTTGGCGAAACAACCAGCAAGTAGCACATCAAAGTGAAGTAATAACCGAGCTTTGGCAGCACTTAGCCAATAATCAAATACGACCAATACGTTACTTTAACGCCCAGCAACGCGGTATTGAATACCAACCATCTGAGGTACGCGGCGTACAAAATTGGAGTGCTAAAAACCAGCTGGTGGATACACATTTAATCGAAAAAATGACCCTAGTTAACACCCAAGGCAGCGGCTGTGATGAAGTAAAAAACTATACACTGAGCGAAAATGGCAACGACTTTAACCTCGCCTTTTTTACGCGTTCAAAATTAGTTAAAACATTTAGTATTAGTAATAAAAAAAGCCAAACAACTACATTGCTAAGCCTTAATAATGTAAACACTGATAAGCCATTAATTACTGCTCAATTTGCACAGTGGGATCGCTTTCAAACCACCGATTACGCCGACATTGGCGATAACGAAAACGACCCGTTTTTAGCTAAAATGATAAACCTTGGTTTTATTGAGCACAGTGCAACAGGTTTTTACAACCAGCAAGGCGAGGCTATTCAAGGCGGACATCACCACTAGGTTTTTAAATGTTGTAGTTCATAGCTAAAAAATGACAGGCGGCTATGAGCTACAAGCCAATATTCAAAAATAGATTAATTTAGGCCATTCCTACCCAAGTAATACAACAAACGCTTTCCTATTTTTATAAAACACACACCATCAGCCGCATAATATTTATAGTTGGTAATAACTTACACTATTTGATATTAATAGAAGTTCAAACAATAGGGACATTAATACATGAAATATGTTCTCTGATAAAATTGCCATTCGTCTTTGCGCTTATGGATTATTAGGTAGAATAAAATGAATGAAGATATGATGGAATATAGTGAAAAAGAAAAGCGCGATCGCTTAAAAAAAGAAAAAGGAATATATTCTGAATTCCAAGAGCGAGAATCTGAGCTTGCAAAATATAGAGATATATTAAGAACAAGAGAGCGTGAATTAGAAGAATATGAAAACCATCTAAAAGCAGAACAGCTTGAAAGAGAGAAATATTTTAGAAAAGAGCTCAGTGAGCGAGATCAGCTCATAGAAAGCCGAGAGAAAGAGTTGTATGCTCGGCAAAAGGAAATGGAAAAACACTTTTCTAGAAGATTCGAAGAAACAGAAGAGCTTCGTGAATCCTTGCAAAAAGAGCTTCTTCAGAAAGAATCTGAGCTAAAAAACCTTCTTGTTGAGACTGAACGTGAAAAAGAGCGTTATCGTGAGGAGAGCCGTAAATCCATTGAATCAAAATCGCAAAAATTTGTAGACTCGGCGTTGCAGTTACTTGGCAAAAAAGAATCAAAATTTCATGATATTTCTAAAAATTGGGCAATATTAGGAGCGTGCTCCATTATTTCTGCAATATGCTTTGCTATTTATACGATGGTATCTAGTGCAGATTTATTTCACCAAACTTCAAATAGTAGCCTCTCATATTATTTGTATTCACTTTTTCGAGGACTTATAGTCGTAAGTCTTTTTGGTGCGTTATCAAGATATGCTTTTGTTCTTAGTAACTCTTTTATGCATGAATCTTTGAAAAGTGGGGAAAGGTTGCACGCAATTAAATTTGGTGAATTTTACCTAGACGCATATGGAGCAGATGCGGAATGGGAACAGCTAAAAGAGGCCTTTGAAAACTGGAATATTAGTGGAAGCAGTGCATTTTCAAGAAAAGATATGGAAGCAAAGGACAATGGCTTAGTAGATACAATAACTGAAAGTTTTGAAAAGGTAGCCAAAATGGCTACGGAAAAGAACTCAAAGTAAGCGTATAGCGAACGTACATTATTCAAACTGCCCTCAAACCAGCCATTCATCATCGGCTAACAACAAAACCCTAACCACCTGATGCTACTCAAGATGAGCATCATCAGGCTTTTTAGGTTTACTCGCTACTTCTGTTAAGCCGTCTTCGCAATCGCCGCTGTCGCAGGTATTTAAATCACTTTGTGCCTGCTTATCTTGTTGCAGAACTTGTTTTAAATCCTCCATGCGTTGGCGCACGGCTACGCCGTAGCTGGCGTCGTCTCCCCATAACGCAGCAAGTTGCAGTACTGCAGCGCGGTCGTGGTCTCTAAATAGTTTACCTGCACGCTCTGCATCTTGCTTAGTGTTACCTAGTAACTCCAGAGCTTCTACGGCAAGGTTAATAGCTGAGTCGACTGTTTCGCGGTTAAACGCATCTACTTTTAAATTAAGTAACTGATACGCATGGCGGCGGTCGACTGCGCGAGCAACTATTTTAAGCTGCGGGTAGTTTTTATGCGCGAGCTTAATTATCTCAATGGTTTTATCGGGGTTATCAATTGCAATTACCAGCATTTGCGCGGTGTGCGCACCTGCGGCTTCAAGGAGTTCTTGGCGTGCGGCATCACCATAAAATACGGTGTTGCCAAAACGGCGTAGTAATTCTATTTGGCTAGGGCTGTGATCAAGTACGGTAATTTCGTAGCCTTGTGCGTGCAGTAAGCGCCCCATAATTTGGCCAAAACGTCCGTAGCCCGCAATAATTACGTGCTTAGCGGTGCTAATTTGCTCTGGCTTATCAAACTCAGGTAAAGCACTGCTGCTGCGTTTTTGTATTTGCTCATAAACCATAAGTAATAGCGGCGCTATTAGCATTGATACCGCCACAACTAAGGTAACAAGGCTGGTTTGCTCGGGCGTTAAAATACTTAAGGTGGTGGTTACGCTTAAAAGTACAAAGGCAAACTCACCCCCTTGGGCAAGGGCTAGGGCAAATAATAACTGCTGTTTACTGTTAATTTTAAAGGTAACGGCAAGGGCAAATAAAATGCAGGCTTTAACTACTATGAGTAAAACCACTAAGCCTATAACGGTACTAAACTCGTTAAATAGCAGCTCAAAGTTAATTGATGCGCCAACCGTTATAAAAAACAATCCTAACAGTAAGCCTTTAAAGGGTTCTATATCGGCTTCTAATTCGTGTCTAAATTCACTCTCGGCAAGTACAACGCCTGCTAAAAAAGTCCCCAAAGCAGGCGATAAACCAATACTTTGCATAACTAGCGCAATAGCGACCACTAAAAAGAGTGCAAAAATAGTAAATATTTCACGCATGTGTGTTTGGGCAATGTATCTAAATAACGGCGCCGATACATATTTACCGCCGGCAATAATAGCGGCAATAACCGCGACCGATACACATACTTGTTGCCATACAGGCCAGCTTGCAATAATCGAATCGCTGATTTCTTTTGTGCTAGTTTGCGGGGCAAATGCAAGCAGTGGTAACAAGGCTAAAATAGGAATAATGGCGATGTCTTGAAACAGCAATACCGAAAACGCGTTTTGTCCGGCTTCTTGCTTTAGCCAGCCTTTTTCTTCAAGGCTTTGCAGTACAATAGCGGTAGAGGAGAGCGCCAGCATTAAACCAATGGCGAGTGCGGTTTGCCAATGCATGGCAAAAAACCAGTAACAAAATGCAAATATAGCCGCTGCCGATAGCACAACCTGTAAGCCACCAAGCCCTAAAATAGAGTGGCGTAATGTCCATAAACGCGAAGGTTGTAGTTCAAGGCCCACTAAAAACAGCATCATTACTACGCCAAATTCAGCGAAGTGCATTACATCGGTTTGATCGCCCACAACACCCAGCGCATAAGGGCCAATGAGTATGCCGGCAATTAAATAACCTAACACAGAGCCAAGTCCGACTCGTTTTGCAATGGGGACAGCTACAATGGCTGCTGCTAAGTAAATTAAAGCAATTTCTAACACGCGTTTATCCTAATAACATCAAGGCTTTTAGAATGGCTTAGCTGCTTATAAAATACAATGGATTATATGGCTCAAAGTTGCTTATTTATCAGTAGTTATAACACTAATGGTTATAACTACTGGGCTAAAAATAGCACTTTATGTTGAAGGGCTTGTTGGGGACTAAATATTACAAATACTTATAATTGCTGAGCTTGGTTGGCCTGAATCAGAATGGTAAATAGTAATGTTTGAGCTGATTGTATTTTCAATGCTTGTTTCAATTACTGTTACTTCAAATTCGGCTGATGCAGGTAGGTCGATATCCAATTCGCTATCGAGGTAAGTACTTCCGCTTTTTTGCAAAGTAAGTGGTTTGGTTTGATCAAAGCTAAATTGAAAGCTATCTGACGCTAAAAGTGTATCTACCATGTTAAAGCGTAGGTTAATGGTGTCGGGGCCTGAAAACTCAGCACACACAAATACCGAAACCTCAACAGCTTGTAAAACGGGCATGCTATTTTGGCCTATATCCACAGTAAAGTTGCTTTGCGTAATCGCTACAGAGTTGTATTCCCCAGCTGCAAGCCTTTGATCCGCTGTTGTTATCGTTATTTTTTCACCTTGCGCTAAATTAACCTCTTCATCAAAAAAGCCATTTGTGTTGGTGCTGTATTGCTGTCCATTAATTGTTAGCTGTGCATTGCTTATAGCCGCTTTTTGCACATTAGTGAGTTGCCCTTTAATACGACCGGTAAGTAGGGCAGAGCTGGTTACTGTAATTGAAAATTGCACACTTTTTGAAAATCCATCAGCATCAGTTGCTATAACGGTTAGCGTGTAACTACCTGTCATATCGGCGATAAATTCGGTAATACTTTGGTTTGTATTGCTTAAGCTGGTGCTCGAGCCTGAAGGCGCTGATAGCGTCCAAGCGTAATCGAGAGTGGTTCCCTCTGGGTCGTAACTTTGGCTTACATCAAATTTAACTGCATTGCCCACTACATCGTAGCGTGATTGCTCCCCCGTGAAACTAATTACTGGCAGTGCATTTTGTATTACATCAATTGTTAGGGTTTTTGTGTCGGAGTACTGCACGCCATCGTTAGTGCGTAACGAAATAACCACTTGCCCCTCTACTGATGCCCTAAACGTTGGTTTTGATATTGTATTACTGCTAAGCGTTGCTTGGCCTTGCGACGAAATGATTTCCCATTGGTAGCTTAGTGGTTGGCCTTCTGGATCGTAACTATTGGAAGCATCAAGTAAAACTTGTTCATCAACCGTTATAGAGGTTTCATAAGTTACCAGAGTAACAGGCTTTTTATTACTACTGGCATGCAGTGCTGAGGTTGCTTGGTTTGAGCTTAATTGCCCATCAGACACTATAAGCACTACAACGTAGTCGCCTTCTTTATCGGCAACAATAGAGGGCGTTGCTGATGTGCTGTTAGTCAGTTGTGATGCACTATTTACAGGCTTAGCTTGTAACTGCCAGTTATAGCTCAGTGTATCTCCGTCAGGGTCGCTACATTGTTGGCACTGCAAAGTGGTAGATTCGTTTAACGTAATATCACGTTCGGATTCAAGTGTTGCAACGGGGGCTTTATTACTTGTGGTAACAGTTAAAGTAACTGATGCGGTATCACTTTCGTTTTGTTGATCGTTAACAGTGAGTGAAAGCGTGTAATCTCCAGCTGTTGACGCTGAAAACCCAGCGGTATGATTTTGCATGTTTGAAAGAGCCGGCGTGCTGCCCTCGGGTTTTGATGTAATTGCCCAGGCATAACTAAGCGTATCGTTTTTATCGGGATCAGTACTTTGGTTACCATAAAGCGTAACAACTTCATTTGGGGCAATTGTATTATTTTCTACGTTTATAACCGCTTGTGGCGATGAGTTAGAATTAAGCGATTCACTTTTTATGAGTACGACAGTGCTTGCTGTATCACCTTGTGAATCAGTAACGGTAAGCTCAACTTTAAAATCGCCTATTTCGTCGGCAACAAACTGGCTTTTAACTTGAGTCGCATTTTCAAGCGTTGTATTACTTGCTACGGGCTTGGTAATAAATTGCCATTTGTATTGATTAATGGCGCCGCTGGTTGTGCTACTTTGCGCGGCATTTAAAAGCACAACATCACCTTGCTTAACGGTTTGTGTGCTACCTGCGTTAGCTATTAGTTGGGTATTTGCAGTAACGGTGAATTGTTTTTGTGCCGGTGTGCTGGAAAGCTTACCGTCACTCACGGTTAATACTAATTGGTATTCTTGTGCATCAGATACTGAAAACTCAACGGTACTTTCGTTATTAACCGTAATCGGTATTTCTACTTGTTCGTTTTTGCTGGTTAATTGCCATTGATAGGTGAGTGCATCGCCATCGGGGTCGCTACTTTGTGCTGCGCTAAAAACGAGGGTGGTATTTACTTTAAACCCCGATTGTTCGGTGGTAATAACCGCAATAGGTTTTGTGTTAGTGCTGACCGGTTTAGCTACTGTTTTAGAGTCTGATCCTCCAGAGCCACATGCTACGAGGGTGAATAAAGCAGTAAGTAAAATTAATAACTTCCATTTCATAATATCAATATCCTTTTAAAAAGTTGAATATTAATATGTACCCAAATTAGCTATTAAGCAAAAAAATAAATCAAATAAGTACTTTTGTATTATTTGGGGGAATAGTTAACGCGAAACAGTGCTACTTTTGAATCATTTATACTTTGAGAGGAGTGTTTTATACCCTGATTGATAGGGCATAAAGTACATTAAAGGGCAGTTGAATAAGGGTTAAATAGAGTTAGTCAGCTACTTTTACTGAACCAGTAATATTATCGATACTTACATCGCCCGAGCCCGACTCAGTAATAGTCAGCCCTTTTGCATGGTTAACGCGAATATTACCCGAACCGTCTTCAATTGTTACGTTTGAGCCAATATGCTCGATAAGCAGGTCGCCAGAGTTATCATCAACATTAACTGCACCGCTGATATGGCTTATTACTATATCACCCGATCCATCTTCAACGTTTAGCGAACCGCTTATGTTGCTCACGTGCATTTCACCAGAACCATCGTCAATAGTTGCATTGCCGCTTACGTTGTTAATATGAATACTGCCAGAGCCGTCGGTTAGTTCTAGATTACCCGCGATGTTTTCAAAGTTTACTTCACCTGAGCCATCGTCAACAGTTAGGTTTTTAGCACCGCTTATAGTTAAGTCTCCTGAGCCGTCTTTTACATCAATATTGCTTTGCATAGCATTTATTAAAATGTCGCCTGAGCCATCATCAATATCTAAATTTAGATTACTTGGCACAGTAACAACTAAATCAATATGTGGAGATTGACCATTGTAAAAGCTAATACCATTACGGCTTTTATTTTGGGCAACAAGCTTTGCCTGTTTACCGTCTTGCTCGAGCGTTAGCTCGTATTCGTCTTCAATGTCGGCTGTGTAAATAGTGGCATCAACACTAATGCTGGTGGCCGTTTTTGAGCCTTTTATTTCAAGGCTACCTGCGCCGCTTAACACATTTAAATACTCAAGATTATTGCTTGGCAGTGATAGCTGTTTAGTTTGTTTTACCGAGGCAACGCTTGGCGATATATGAAATACACAGCCACTTAATAATAAAATGCCGCCAATAAGTGAAAGTGGTTTTGTAATGCTAGATACAGTTGATGAGCTCATGTTTAGTCCTTTGTGTTTGTTATTTATGCTTGTTTTGTATAAGCATAGTAGAGCAAAAACGAGACCAACTGTAAGTTGTTGATTTTATTGATTTGATGGGTGTGTTTAAAAAGCCGGTTTACTAATGATTGGTTAAAAACACTAAAAGTTAGCAAAAAGGATGCACATGGCATCCTTTTTAAGTGTTTGCTTTTAGGTTATTTATTAAAAGCTGTAAGTAATGTTACCGTATAGGAAACGCCCGTCTAATCCGTACGGTGCATATGGCGTGTACGGGAATATTTGGCCAAAGTCAGAGTAACCAATGTTATCCACGGTTGCTTGTGGGTATTGATCGAATAAGTTGTTTGCACCAACGGCAAACTTCCAATATTCGTCTGGACGGTATGCCACTTCTAGGTCGGTGATCCACTTAGGGTCTAGGTATTCATCGCGGTCAGCTGTAGTTGAAATATCAGCGACTTCACCATAACGTGTGGTACGCAGGGTAGTTTGCCATTCGTTAAAGTTCCACACTGCTGATAGGTTCCATTTGCTATCTGGCGTGCCTTCTTCAAAGCGACCTACTTCACGACGTGCAAACACTACGTAGTCGTCACCTAGTGAGTTTAGCTCGCTTGGGTTGTCGTTTACGTGCGTTACTTCGGTGTCGTTAAAGTTAGCTGCTACGTTTAAACGTAAATCACCTAAGTTGTCTAAATCTAGGTTATAAGTGGCAACTATATCTACACCTTGCGTGCGTGAGTCGATAGCGTTGGTAAAGTAACGTACGCTTTCGGTATTTAGCTCACCTGCATTTTGTAGTATTTCTACTACGGCATCGCCCTCTAAGTTTTCAGACAATACAATACGGTCATCAATATCAATACGGTATGCATCAACCGTTAAGCTAAAGCTGCCTTGCGTGTACATAAAGCCCGCTGTAACGTTTACTGACTCTTCAGCATCTAACGGCTGAGCACCAAGTGCTTGCGCTGCGGCTGAATCTGTCGGGAATAAACCCACTTCAAATGGTTGGTTGTTTTCAAGTACTGTTGATATTTGGCGGTACGAGCTTTGCGCTAAAGATGGTGCACGGAAACCTGTGCTAATTGCTCCGCGCAGTGATAGGTTTTCAGTAATGCTGTAACGCGAGGCAAGTTTAGAGGTAAATGTGTCACCAAAGTCGCTGTAATCTTCATAACGACCCGCTAAAACTACGTTCCATTTTTCTGTTAAGTAGGTATCAAACTCAACAAATAAAGCGATGTTATGACGGCTTTCGTCAGTCGCACTTTCTGGTCCAAAGCCAGCAAGTACTTGGGCGCCACCGGCTGCAATTGGGTTACCGTCGCTATCAAGTGCGGTGATGTAAGACGCTTCTTCGCCTTCTTCAATTTTGTAGCTTTCGTGGCGGTATTCAGTACCTACGGTAAAAAATACGTCATCAGGTAAACCTAAATCAAGTGTGGTATTGGCCGTTGCGTTTACTAAAAACTGATCGTAAACCAGTGCACCGTTGTCAAATTCGGTTGGGCTGTCGGCACCTAGTGATGTGTTTATACTATTTACAACACCGAAGCCAAAGTCGTTACGGCCGTAGTTGGTACTTACATCCCATGTCCAGTCGTTTGTTTCGCCTTGTAAGCCCAATGCAAATGAGTAATCTTGTACGTCAGTTTCAATTTGCGGCAAAAAGCCATCTGGGTACACTTCTAAAACGTTACGGCTGTCTTTTGCTCGGCGGTAAAAACCACCTGAATTACCTTCACGCTTTGAGTAGCTACCAAATGAATAAAGGTTTAAGCCGTTATCTAAATCGTAACCCATGTTGTAAAACAACGCGTAATCTTCAAGGTCGGCTTTACCAAAACGGTGATTGTAACGATCGATAGTAAATTCGCGTGGGTCTAGGCTGCCATCATCAAGACGGCTGTATTGTTCGCGAGGGTCAAAGCCTGAGCGTTGCGTTGAGTCGTTATCGCGGTATTCAATTGATACGTTTACAAAGCCGTTATCAGATAACGCAAAACCAGAGTTTGCGCTAACAGTGCGTGTTGCACCGTCGTTTACTTCTCTGTCACCACCGGTATTAAACGCTAAGTCGCCGTTTGCATCTGCGTAGGTGCTTTCTAGCTGAGGTACGCCAGCCATTTGAGTATCGTATTTACCGTACGTTACGCTTACGCTACCGCCTTCTGAGGCATCTTTAAGTACAATGTTAATTACCCCAGCAATTGCATCAGAACCGTACTGTGCGGCTGCGCCATCACGTAGTACTTCAACACGTTTAATTGCAGAGGTTGGGATCATGTTCAAATCAACAGCGGTAGAGCCTCGACCAACAACACCTGCTAAGTTTAATAGCGCACCAGCGTGGCGGCGCTTACCGTTTATAAGCACTAGTGTGTGATCGGGTGCTAATCCACGTAAAACAGCTGGTTTTGCATGGTCAGTACCATCACCCATAGTGGCACTTGGGTAGTTAAAGCTAGGTACTTGGTTTGCTAGTATTTGGCTTATTTCTAGCTGACCCGTACTTTGCATATCACCGCTGGTAATAATATCTACGGGTACCGTACTTTCGGCAATACTGCGTAAGCTTCTGCGAGTACCGGTAACCGAAATTACTTCGATATTCTTTTCTGCTTGATTATCTTGCTCTGCGGCAACGGCCATAGAGTAAGGTGTGCTAAGTGCAGTGGTAACGGCCAAGCTAAGTGCTAGTTTATTTGCAGATAAACGCTTAAAAGTCATTAATTGTTCCCCAAGAGCTGCTAGTCGAAAAGGAGCGCATCATATAGAAGCGACTACCCTAGTGCAAAGATAAAAACTATCTAAGATATTCTAAGTTGTTAACATATAAGGTCACTGTTTACGCGCGATATAGGCGTTTGGATCGTTGTAGTTGCAATCTTGTGTCGAATGGTTGCGAATTCAAGGGAATTTTAGATAAAAGTTAGTAAGACGTAAAAAGGCCAAGCAAATGCTTGGCCTTTCAATTTTTTAAATTTAGTAATTAAAATTATTCAGGGGCAACTTCAAGCGTTGTAAATAATGCATAACGTCCTGCATCTACGCCTTCTTCATTTACGGTAACCTTGTTAGAGGTTTCGATTAGGTATAGGCCTGGCTCTTTCCACGTAATTGTAAACATACCTTCTTTATCGGTCGTTACTTTTACTTCGCCACGGTCGTTACGGTAGCGTGTGTCGCCTTTTAAAATACTTACTTCAATGCCTTCACCAGCAGATTTACCATCTTGTAGTAATTGAAAACGTGCTTGCTCACCTACAAATAAATCGTTTGGATGCGTTGGGCCACTAAGCTCTAAGCCTAAACCTAACAGGGCAGGCTTTGAGGTGCCATTTCGGCTAACAAATGTATCTACTGTTGAAACAACCTTCGTTGTAGTTACATCTTTTGCATTGCTAGGTAGCTCGGCGTCTGTTTTTTTACCAAATACGCGCTTGCGCTTACCTTCTTCGTTTTTATAGAAGGTCATGTACATTGGCTTTTGGGTCATTGCAATGTGGTAAGTACCTTGCTCTGTTAAGCTTACCGCAGCTGAGCTTTTACGTTTTAAGTAATAAGCACGGATGGTGTCGCTTACTGGCTCACCATTAGGCGCAAGTGCCATTAATAATGTGTCGTCGTACTCGGCGCCTTTTTCTTTAGGTTTAAAGGCTTTGTCTGGTGCAAAAATTTCGTTTGAAATACTTGCGTCAATCATTACGTAATGCGCTTTATCGCCTGATAAAGATGTATGCGAAGGTAGTAACCAACGTCCGTGTGCACTTGCCGAAGTTGACACTAAAGCAGATAAGCTCAATGCGCCGATTAATGCAGTTTTTAATAAATTAATTTTCATTGTATTTCCTTAAATTCAAATAATTAAGTAGCAGTTACTTAGTGCTTACAGTGACGAAACTTTGTGAAAACTCGTTTTTACCATCAATTGTCAGCTTGCCTGATTTGGTTAAATCGAGCTCAACGCGGGTGTAATCTCTGCCGCCTTCTTCGCGTACAACTTCAATATTTAGTAAGTATTTACCTGGTTTTACTGGGTTACCGTCTAAATCGTTACCTTGCCAATTTATAGTGTAAGTACCCGCGCGCTTTGTTGCGCCGCTAATGCCGTCAAAGTTGGCGTCACTTTTACCGGCTTTACGCCACCATTGGCGTAAGTCTTTAAACCATTCTGCTTTTTGCACCCAAAGTGCAAGCGTTGTAACGTGTTTGCGCTCTGGTGTTTCAAGCCAAACTGCAACGTATGGACGGTGATACGGTTGTACTTCTAAGTCGGGAAGCGTTAATTCAACCTCTAGCTGTGGTGTTTGTGCATGCGCTGTTGTTTGAAAAAACGCAGCTACGAGCAGTAATGCGGCGCTTATAAATAATTTAAATTTAACCATTAAGACACTCCTTTTATTTGTGGAACCCAACATAAATAAATAACCAGTGGAGTTACGACTCCTAGTAAGGTTATCCATATTCCTGCTAAGCGTTTTTTTCTATTTTGAAACAAAATAATCATGCCGGTGATGGCAAATAAAATCATTAGTACGGCAGATATATCAATTACCCAACTCCATACTTCACCGCTGTGGCGGCCTTTATGTAAGTCGCCAATAAGGCTTAAAAAGCCACCTGTTTGGTAATCAAGGTTTAGCTCGCCAGTTGTAAAATCAAGCTCTGCGTAGGCAAACCCTGCAGGCAGTGGGTAGTCGAGCATCACGAGCGCGTCTTCTTTTTCCCACTCAATGCTTTTTACTTTAGTAAGTGCATATTGGTCGGCTAAGTAAGCTTCTATTTCTGGGTAAAGCGTTGGCAACGTATTTAGCTGTTCATTTGCTTTGGTAACTAGCTCTGCTGGAATTACCGCGGTTACTTGGCCGTTATTTTTATCGTTTTTAAGCCAATCAATATGGTTGAGCACAATGCCGCTAACGCAAAATAAAATAAGCAAAAAAAACAAAGCTGTAGAAATATAAATATGTAGAGCTCGGCTTGTACTATACAAAGCCCGCTTATTAATAAACGACATAAAAACAGTAAATAAATTAAATTTACAACATGATAATGATTTGCATTAGCTATTACAAATTTACTTACTTATCTTTACATAAAAACTTTAAAACAGAGGTGGTATGCAGGTAAAAAATGAATATTTAATGCTTAGGGGGGCTGGAGGGTCTTAAAATAAGGTAAATCATTACCGATACTTCTATTACTGCAACGAGATAAATAACCCAAATAGGGGCGGCTGAATACAGTAAAAATATAAATCCAATTAACATGCCAATGGCGGCGTAGCATTTGGCTTTAACAGGCACTACTTTATGGGCTTGCCATTGCTGCAGAGTTACACCGTAACGAGGGTGGTTTAACAGCCATTGTTCAAGCGCGGGTGATGAGCGAGTAAAGCAGGTGAGCGCTAAAATAAAAAATATAGTGGTAGGCATGACCGGCAGCACAATGCCAATAATACCCAAGGCTACAAGTATTAAGCCAAGCGCTTTAAACCATAAGTTTTTATAACAAATAAACACTGCTTTTATATTCACTTAGGCTCTTTTTAGGCGTGTTATGGTATCTCTAATTGTAGGCTAAATAGCTATTAATTCGAAGCTTAAAATCAATAAAAAAGGGCAAACTAAGTTTGCCCTTTTAAAAATAAATGCGGTTAACAGTTTAGAAGTAGTAACCAATATTTATGTTGAAGCGACGTTCTGTATCGCCATCACCAATAATTGTTCCGCCAATAAATGGCTGGTTACGTGCTTGAATAAAGTCGAAGTAACTAAAGAAACCACCTGCAGCAACACTCATACCCGTTACGTTCATCCATGTATCTGCGCTATCGTCAGACTTGTCATAAATAATGCCGTAATCGTTGTAAAATTGAATGTCGGTAACTGGGCCCCAATCAAGCGAGTAATTATAAGCAACGTTAAAGTTAGTCATAGTTGCTTCGCTAGATACGGTATCGTAATAAGCATACGCACCAACAACAAAACGGTCGCTGCTGTCGTCTAGATCGTAGTCGTATTCACCGTGTTGAAATTGGATATTCCAGTTGTTAATTGTGCTATCAACATGAAATGCCCATGCGCCGTAGTTACCTGCACGATCGTTACCGTCATGTAAGCCACCACTTAATAATGATACACCCACATCGGTAGTTATATTTTTGCTGTGTTCAATTTGGTATGTTGCACGCCCGGCAAAGGTATTGTATTCGCCTATGCGAGAGCCTGGAGCATCGTATGTACCTTCCTCTGCTGAGCGACTACCAATAATGTCGTAAGAGTAACGATGGTTAATATCTGAAGAGCCACCGTCTATACCACCTAGCTCATCATTTTTGAAAAAGCCTAGGTCTAGTTTCCAGTTATCTTTAAGCTTACGTTTTACTACTACACCTAAGTCAAAGTCGTCTTCTAGACCTACGTAATAATTAGTACTGAAAAAGTAGCTGTGTGAGTTGTATGGGCCATTACCAAAAGGCACAGGTGCAATACCTGCTTGTCCTTCCCAGCCATCTGCAAACTCGTAACCTAAGTAAGCATACTTAACAACGGTCATGTAATCGTAAAAACGTATTTCGCCGTTAAGTGAAATATCGTTAATCTCACCAGATACATTTATACGGAAAATATCAAAATCAAAATCGCCACCGCGATCTTGGGTATCTTCATCGTATGTGTTGGTGCTGTAATTAAAGCGTATTGCTCCACCAACTTTAATGCCTTCATCTTTTTTCTCAGGTTCAGCTGCGGCAACTTCAACTACTTTTTGATCAGATTTTTTACTGATGTTTGCAACTTGTTGTTCGTGCTGCTTATTAATTTGCTGTTGTTTTGTTTTTTCATCAGCTAACTTATTTTCAAGCAATTGCATTTGTTGCTTTAGCTGTTTAAGTTGGCTTTGTAGTGTGTCTAGATCATCAGACGCATAAGAAGTGCTTGTAACACCACCTAGGACTAGTGCTAGTGTTAATTTTGAGAGTTTAGTCATAATAGCCGCTCTGCTTGTGATTAAAAAATAAAAAATTCAAGACGTCAAAAAACGCCTTACGTTTAGAGTAAGTACAAAACTATGTATTTTTTTTATTGTTTATTCTTTAGGAGCTTGAGTAAGTGCACCAACTTCTAGAAGGGGCGATGCATCTAATTTATCTGCATCCATCATCGCGGCTACACGCTGCATTGATGAGAGTAAAAGGCTCTGTTCCCACTCAGCAAGCGCAGAAAACTTTTCAATAAAGTGTTCTTGCAATGGCTGAGGTGCTTTATCAAGTAACTCTTTTCCTTTCTCGGTGAGGTATAAGCTCACTCTGCGTTTATCCATTTGACTGCGTACGCGTGTTACTAAGTTTCTGCTTTCTATTCTGTCGAGAATATTGGTGACCGTTGCTGGGCTTAAATTTACGTTTTGAGCAATACGGCTCGCCGTTATTCCATCGGTTTTTTTAACTTCTTGCATTATAAGCAATTGTGGGCCAGTTAAACCCGAAGTTTTATTTAGCTGCTTAGAATGTAAGTCAATCGCGCGGATCACTTTACGTAAAGAAACCAATAACTCGTCATATTTTTGCATTTGCTTATCTCATCGATGGGGCGGTAGTTTGCCGTAATCGCGAAATGTTACACATCAAATAAATTGAATTCAAACAATATATTGCACATTAGGCCGCTTTTGTTGGTTTTTAATAGTTAGAGCAGTAACTAATGTAAAATTATATTGTTTAAATTATAGTAAATTTTCTTAGCATCTTGTGTGCATTAAGTTGCGCACAGTACGTATGTTGTGAATAATTGGCAAGTCTTATTGTATAGACTTTAGTATTATTCATTTACAGCTGTTAGTACAAAGTAATTGTTTGTGAGTTTACTGTATATGTATTAATCGGCAATGAACAAATTCAGCAATCAATATTTAATATCAATAGCGTATACTTTAAGCATGCATTATTGTTTCTGCACAAATATTAAAAATCTTTAGTATCAGTATTATAGGGGAAGGTATGAAATTATCGCCATCAGTTAGCATTGAGCAAAGCGAAACCGGTCTTGAGTTTATTAAAATAGCTAGCTCAAAGTGCGACGCAAAAATATTTTTGCAAGGTGGGCAAATTACCGAGTTTATCCCTAAAAATAACAAGCCACTTATATGGGTATCACAAGACGAAACTTATCAAGAAGGGGCAAGTATTCGAGGTGGTATTCCTATTTGTTGGCCGTGGTTTGGTACACACGCGAATGATGGCTGGCCTGCCCATGGTTTTGCGCGCACAAGCGTGTGGCAAGCTGATGAAGTACACGAATCTGATGAGCAAATTACAGTTAGTTTAAAGCTACCCATGAAGCTTGTTAATACGACGTATTGGCCACATCAGTCAGCATTAAAAGTTGAGTTTGTGTTAAGCGACAAATTACAGGTTCGCTTAACGACCGCTAACTTAGGGAGTGCGCCATTTAGCTTTACTCAAGCGCTACATACCTATTTTCCTACATCAGACATTACAAATACCCATGTAGATGGTTTGCAAGGCGCGCAATATATTGAGTTTAGAGAAGGGCCATTTGTACAAAATGATGTTGTAAGCTTTAATCGCGAAACCGACATGGTTTATACACAAGCAAATACAATGCAAACTATTAAAACGCCAGAAGGTGTTATTAATGTGAGCCGCGAAAACTCAAGTTCGTGTGTACTGTGGAACCCATGGATAGAAAAATCAAAACGCTTATCTAACTTTGCTGATGATGAATATAAAACAATGCTCTGCTTAGAGGCTGCTAATGTACTGACAGATAAAGTAACGCTTGAGCCAAAACAAAGCCACACCTTAATAACCACCATTGGTTGGTAAGCTAGCCATAATTAAAAGCAGGAATAGGGACAAATAGTGTTTAACAATCAACAAATAATGGATTTACCAAAGCATAGTGATATTAGCTTTAAGCCATTGGCTGATAAAGCCTTATTACATACACAGCTTAGCTCGCTTCTGTTTTATATACCGCTAATTGGAGCGCTTATTGCTGTTTGTTATTTTAATGAAGCCTTTGCTAATAATGCACAAACGTATTTGCTAATTGGTATGCCTATTTTGGTGGCAGTATCTATGGCGTACAACATGATAAGTGTGAGGCTGCGAGGTTTTGCAGTGCGAAATCATGACATTGCTTTTAAAAAAGGCGTTATTTGGCAACAAGTGACGGTATTACCTTTAGCGCGTGTACAGCATATGGAAATACACCAAGGGCCAATAGAGCGAAAACTTAGCCTTGCGAGTATTAAATTATTTAGCGCTGGCGGTGTAAGTGCCGATTTACAAATTAGTGGGCTAACCCATGATGATTGTAAAAATATGCGCCAATTTGTACAAAACTACCGCCAAGACGACGCAACTACTCAGGCAACTTTAGTCGATGAGTAATACAACTATCGAAGATAAAGCGAGCCCTATTTACTGGCAAAAAGTATCGCCCTGGGCGCTTTTATACTTTGTTGTGCACTTTAGTGTGCGCTTTGTAAAAGATGGCCTTTTAAACTTACTACCTATGCTTGTCGTGTTTGTTACTCAAGTAGAAAATAAGTTGTTTTGGGCACAGGTTGCAGGTGGGATTGCGCTAATTTCGTTGCTTATTTACTCATTTTTATATTATTTAAATTTTAAGTTTTGTATTAGTAGCGACAACGAAATATTGCTTAACAAAGGTGTATTTAAAAAAGAGCGACTTACGCTTAAATTTGGCCGTGTGCAAAACGTTAATATTGCCGAGCCATTTTATTTTACCCCCGTAAACTTAGTTAATTGTATTTTTGATGCAGCTGGCAGTGTGTCGCAAGAAGTTGTTTTACCTGGCGTCACTAAAGATTACGCACAGCAAATGCGTAAACAAATATTTGATTTTAAAGCGCAGCAACAGCAAGAAATACAAAATACTGAACAAAGCGAAACAGACACTATCGAAAACAGCCTAAGCATTAGCAATAAAGAAATAGCCAAATTTGGTTTGATGTCGAATATGGCTATTTTAGCAATCGCTGCTTTGGCCCCTTTTATAAACCTGATTGTTGATTTTTTAGAGAAGCAAATTATTGCGAAAGTAGAAGGCTTTTACCAACAAGAGCTTGGTATGCTGGCAAGTGCTGCTACCTTTGCGATGATCACCTTAATTGTTTTGTTAGTTTTGGTGGCTGTAATGCTATCGGTGACTATGTCGCTTATTCGTTTTTATAACTTTGAGCTTTATTTTAAAGGTCAAAAGTTTAAACGTATTGCTGGCTTGTTAGAGCGTCATCAGCTTTCAATGAGCATGGATAAAGTGCAATCTATTGTTATAAAGCAAAACCTAATGGGGCGATTGCTAAAGCGATTTACCGTTGAGTGCTTGCAAGCAAGTAGCGGCGGAATAGCAGCCGGTGTTGCGGCTAAAAAAAATAAACAAACCTTAGTATTACCTGTATTAAATAGCGAACAAGTTGATAGTGTATGCCAATGGATTTACCCGTGGTTTAATAGTAAAAAACTCGCTTTTAAGCGCGCAGAGCGAGCGCTTTTGTATAAAAATTTAGGCTTTTATTCATTGTTACCCAGTGTATTAGTGTTTGGCTTTTGTTTTATTGCTGATATTAATACTTTGATAAGCCTTGGTGTTTTGGTGGTGTTTTCTGGCTTGGTAACTTTGTCGTATCAGCGTTATGGTTATTACATGCATGAGGATAATGGTCGATTTTACATGGTTGTACGCAAAGGTATGATTGGCGTTCATTACCGTGTTTTTGAGCTTTATAAAGCGCAAAGTGCACGCAGTATAAGCACGTACTTAATGAGAAAGTCAGGCTTAAAAAGCCTGTATATACAACTTGCTTCAGGGTTTGCATTTATGCCCTACATAAAGCAGCAAGATGCTGACTTTATTATTGATTTTACAATTAAGCAGATTGAGTCAGATACTCGCAGCTGGATGTAAACTCCCCTAGTAAAACATGTGTAAATACACATTTGCACATGCTTTATTACACTTTCTTACTGCCCATGAAAGACATTTAATAATACCCTAGATGGTATTAAGGAATTCTTTTAGGGACGCTCATGAAAAAAACACTTATCGCATCAGCTTTATTACTAGCAGCACCAAGCTTTGCAGCCGATTGGCAAACTATTCATACCGAACATTTCAACATTCACTACAGTGTTGAGCATGCTGATTTTGCTAAATCAACTGCAACAGAGCTTGAAATAGTTCGCACCAAAGTGCTTGAGCAGCAAAACAGAGCACTTGATAAAACAGTTGATGTAGTGGTGTTTGATCCCCTAAATGCAGCAAACGGCTTTGCGTTACCTACCTCAAGTAACCCTGTAATGACACTTTTTACAACCCCACCACAATCCGACACAGTTATATCAAACAGCTCTGGCTGGCAGCAGTTGCTTGTGTTGCATGAATATATTCACTTAGTGCACTTAGCACAGCCTACACGCAATCACTGGCAGCAGAAAGTACGTGGTATATGGGATTTATACGACTTAACCTACAGTGATACGCCGCGCTGGGTAGCCGAAGGTTATGCCACATTGATTGAGTCTAAAATGACGGGGCGTGGACGTTTGTTTGATAACTACTCAGAGTCAATACTGCGAGAATTTGCTCAACAGGGCGCACTGCCAACCTATGGGCAGTTAAATGGCGAGCAGGGCTTTATGGGCGGCTCAATGGCGTATTTAATGGGTAGTCGCTTTTTAAATTGGTTAGAGAAAAACTATTCAGAACAAACACTCGATAGTGTTTGGACGCGAATGCAAGGCGTAAAAACGCGGAATTTTGATGAGGCATTTAGCGGTGTGTTTGGGCAAAGTGCAGCCAAGCTATATCGCCGATTTATAGCTGAATATACCTATAAAGCAATGCAAATAGAGCAAGGGGAGCCGTTACTTAATAGTGAACTTTGGCTTGAGCTTAACTTATATGCAAGTAACCCAGTACTTTCAAAAGATGGTAGTAAAATTGCGATTGTTGAGCGAGATAAAGAGAGTAATACCAAGCTTATAATTTATAGCACGGATGACAACATTAAAGCGCAAGAAGAGTTTACTAAAGCGCAAAAAGAGCTACTCGAAAACGATGCACAAGATATTCCCGATACAGCGCCCAGTGTGTTTAAGCGCGAACAAAAACAAGTGCTTAATCAAATTAACCGAGCCGGTATTGCAAATCCTCAATGGGTAAATAGCACAACTTTATATTTCAATGCGTACAGCAATGAAGAGTCGGGTATTTATAACAAAGTGTCTGACATATTTAGCTATAACACTGACACTGGAAATATTACACAACTTACCGAACTTGCTGGTATACGACGATTTGGCGTAACCAGTAACGGCGAAACCTTGTATGGCGAGCAAATAAGAGATGGCTACTCTGAATTAGTAAAGGTTGATCTCAATACGCAAACCATCACACCATTATTTACAAAAAGCCTTGAGACAACTTACGATTACCCAATACTCAGTCCTGATGAAACTAAATTAGCTTATTTATCAACGTCATTAAATGAAAATTGGCAATTGTATATACAAGGTGTAAACGGCGAACAACAGCTGTCAGTACCTATGCCAAACGGGTATCAATATTTAAGTCAGCCAAGCTTTAGCCATAATGGCGAGTCACTTTATTTTGTTGCAGGTTTAAATAGCGCCACCGATATTTATAACTACAACATAGAGAGTAAAACACTCACCAAGTTAACCCAAGGGCAAGAGGCCGTTGCCCACCCAATTGAAATGGCTGATGGCTCGTTACTCTATTTTTCGATAACTGCAGATGGGCCAAATGTAATAACACTGCCAAAAGCTATAAAAAGCACTGTAGTTACTGAGTTTGCAGCTAACAAAAAAGCACCGCTGCTAATAGTAAACGAACATACACTTCCAAAAGCTAAAATATATAAGCACGAAATTACAGAGCAAACAAATTACAACGTGCTCGACCAGCACGCTACTTTCGCGATTGGCTCTCAATATTATTCGGCTTCTACCAGTTTGTTAGATTTAAGCATTAAAAGTAGCGACTTATTAAAGCAGCTCGACTTACAAGCGGGTTATAGCACTGATTTACACGATGGGGCATTGCACGGTGGTTATGTGCAGGCAAAATATAATGCGCTTGATGTAAAACTGAAACTTGCACTGTTTGACTACAATTTAGATACATCGCGCCAGTATCAGCAAAGTCTAAGTGCAGACATGGATGCCCGTGGTGGTTTTGCCGCAATAAGTTACCCCGTTATATTTGGGCAGTTAAGTTTAACGCCAGAGCTTGCCTACAATTACACTGATTATAAGCAAAGCCATAAAAGTTGGACGCGTTTAGGTATTGCTCAAAATTGGCAATATGATCGTCAAGACTTTGCTATAGGCCAAAGTATTTATGCGAGTTGGTACGATGGCAGTAGCAAAAGTAATAATTGGCAAGGTTATGATTTAGCCGCCAAAATTTTTGGTAAAGCGTTTGGTATTCCTCTTTATGCAAACTTTGATCAAAAGCAACGTGACGACAGCAGCCTTGCATTAGGTGGCTTTAGCTCAAATCTTATTAATCAGCAGCAAAATAGTGAATATGTACTTTCATCTGAGCTGCCTTTTTACAGTGCAACTGCAAAGCGCTATCAAGGCTACGGTGGCGGCTTTAGCTTTAAAGAAGGCATGCCGTGGCTTTATTATAAGCAACATCAACTCGACGACACCGTATACGCACAAAGCTACGGCTTAAAATACCAAGGTGACTTTAGTTTTGGAATGGGGCCAGCAGGTGTAAACGATTTAACGTTTAATATGGGACTGTCGCGAGTAGAAGGCGACAGTTTTGAAGATGAAATGCGAGCGTGGCTGAGCTTTTATTATTCGTTATAAATATTAATTGGCTAAGTTACTTATCCATCTGCAAGGATAGTAACTTAGCTTGATATACATCGAGTTTTTGATTATCACGTTCTAGTTCAATTGCTTTCTCAAGTAAGGTTTGTGTTTGTTTAATATTACCTTGTTGATAGCGAACTTTTGCGAGTTCCAAGTATAGCTCAGCAATGTAAGGCGCTTTAGTAATCGCTTGCTCAAGGTGTGCTTTAGCCTGATGAGCGTGGCCAGCTTGTAAGTTGTTTTTAGCGATCACTAGTAATTCGTATGGGTCTTTCTCTTTATTAATTAATTGTGAGGTGAGCTCTTTAACAAGCCCTTTGTCGCCTAATTTTTTAGCTAAAAGCTGATAGTTGCTGATTAAATTAATACTTATTTCATTATTACTAAGTGCTGTTTGATAGATGTTTTTAGCGCTTTGTAAATCACCAGCCCGACGATGCAAAACGCCCGCTATATTAAATAATTCAGGATCATTGGGAGTGTATTTGTTTGCTTGTAAAATAAGTGAGTAAGCAATATCCAGCTGTTTGTCTGCTAGCGCTATTGCAGCTAAATTACTGTAAAACTTAGAAACTAAATCGTTATAGTCTGCGCTGCTTGAATAAAAACTGCGACGGGTAGGGAAGTAGTCGATTAAGGTGCCCGCTCTGAAAAATTCAACAATATTATCATCTTTTTTCTCTACTTTTGGGGCGTATACTCTTGTTCTAAAGTGGCTTGCTACATAAACAACATTATTTTCTTTTGCGTATACAGGCTGACTTGTTACTTCTTGAAAGCTTGTTTCTAACCCGAGAGCTTGTGCATAGCTTTGCGTTAAAATGGCTAAACTAATGCAATTACCTTGCGAACGCTTTAAGGTTTGAGCTGAAGTAAGTGTATCGCCATGGTATTTAAAGTTAGCTATCTGGCTTTCGAGGTAGTTGTAAATAATGCGGTCATGACGGATTTCAGACTGTTTTTGTTTTTCGGCATAGGCTAAAAATTTTTCTTTTTCAGCATTTGGTAACTCAAAAATACTGTGCTCAGAAGGTGTGTCGAGTTTATTAAACAAAGAATGGTTTAATAGTTGTTCAAGCTCTATTTGTTGTTCTACTTGCTGAACCTTGGTTGTGTTACATCCAACTAAATATAAAAAAGTAATACAGACTGCTATTTTATAAAACATCATAAACCCACTCCATTGTTAAATTTTACATTACAATGTGGTGGGTTTTTAATCAAGCACTTGCTGTACTGCGTTTACTTAAGCGGTTTTTTTGTGATTGTTTTTTACGTTTTCGGCGAGTAAACCATAAGTAAAAACCAGTACCTGCTAGCCACACTGGGCTTAAACCAATTACGCACCACAGTATTTTACTTATTAGCCCTGCAAAGTAGCCAAAATGAAGCTTTCTAAAGCTATCAATTACCTGCCAGCCAACACCTACTTCGCGAATATCCCAGTTGGCTATGTGCTCGCCTGTTAGCTTGTTATAGCTAACCGTATTGGCATACTCACTAGCAAGTGGGTTGGCGGTATCGACTTCGCCGAATAAGGTAATGTTTTCGTCAGGCTCGAGTGGCATAACTAAAAACGTGCCGTTAAAAGTGGGTATTTGCTTTTTACTGTCATCAAGTATGCGTTGAAACGAAATATCGCTACTGTGTAGGTTTTTGGTTAGTACAAAGTGCTCTTCCTCTGCGTGTTCAATAACTTCGTGATACCACACCGCCCAGTTAAAGTAGCCACCTGTGATAGCTAAAATAATAATGATGGGAGATCCTATAACCCCCGTCATTTTATGAATGTCGCTAAGTACAATTTGCAGTGTTGCACGCCAGCGCACACTAAATAGACGCTGCCAAAATTTACGATAAATAATAAGCCCAGTAATACCTAATACCAATAAAAACAGAGCAAAAAAGAAGCCTAGTACAGTGCCTGTTTGCCCTGGCAGGTTTTTAAAGTCGTTCAGTAAAAAAGTGTAATGTAGTTCTAAAAACCAATCGGTAAAATAATGGCTGGTACCAACAGGTTCAGACAAAATGTCACCCGTATACTGGTTTAAATGAAACTTATACCATTGCTCTGTGCCGCGTTTGACTAAGTAAACCCGATCAGCTGTATCATCGTTAAATATTTCCCAACTACCTACTACATATTCAGGGTAAGCATGCTCTGTTTTTGCAATTAACGTGTCGATTGGCATGCGCTCTGGCAGTGCATTTACAACAAAGTGGCTGCTTGGCATAAGTAAGCCATCTATTTCACTTTTAAAAACTAATACGCTCCCTGTAATACTAATAACAATCAATGGAATGATAGCTATTAGAGCGATCCAACTGTGAATTTTAAAAAGAGTTTTTCTCATAGGTAGTTTTATATACAGCAGTTAATGACTTGCGCATGATAACAACTATCATTTTTATTTAATAGTTAGGCGGTGAGGCTTTCTATTAAACCGGTAAACCGTGAACTTAATTCTACGGTTTTTGTATACCTAGCTTGCCAGTACCTAAAACAAGAATTTCTTATTTAGTTGAGTTAAATTTACCCGGCTCTACAATGCCGCGCTCATAGTAAAAGCCTTTTAAAACAAATGTTTATTAAATGTTTTTATTTTCGTGATTAATTAACATTTATGTAACGAGCGAGGTTGCTTTGGCGCATTATTTGCCTATATTGTCTTCATTTATTTTGGTTTTTAGTTTTTTACCATTACTAAACAAAATTCGAAAAAATCGTAGTGTCTCAGGTTTATCACTATTGATGATGACGTTTGGGTTAGCACAAAGCCTTTATTTTATAACCTACAATATTTATTTTGAGCGTTTTTATATTGCGTTACCATTTATTGTAACTGGTGCGTTAAGCGGACTTATTTTGTATTTTTTTGCACGTTATAACGCAGCTAAACGAGAACGGGTACAGTTGTTTACTATGCTAGGTTTTTCGTTACTGCCTTTTTCACTGCTTTTGAATTCAAGCCTCGATACTGCAACGGTATTAAGCGCTTTAACGTATGTTGGCCTTGTGATGAGTTCGGTACGTGTTATGCCGCAAACTTATAAAACATTGCGTACGGGTAATGTGAGTAATTTAAGCGCGCGCTACTTTAGCTTGCAGTTTATTGCTGGTATTTGCGGCTTAGTTGTTGAGCTTACAACAGTTGCTCCAAGCACGGCGCACTTACTTATGTTTATTATGCTATTGCTTACCAATGCTGTGCAATTTGGTTGTATGCAATATTATAGAATGCGACCTGTAATGGCTTGAAAACAAGCTACTTAAGTTCCTATTTAGCTTAATTTATGGCAAATTACTTTATCTAATAAAAGGATAAAGTATGAATTGGAATCAGTTTGGCTATATTTGCCGTGTTAATAGCTCTAAAACACTAAGTACAGAGCAAAAAGATGAGCTAAGTACACAGTCCCATTTAAATATGTATGCCAATAGCGGGTCGCATAGTAAATTAGCGCATAATCTGGTGACGCAAATTGCATCCCAAGATGAAGCAACATCGCAAAAGCAAGCTACGTATTATCAATGTTTACCGGAATTAGTTAACGAATTTAAGTTTGAGCACAAGGGCTGGCTTAGTTACTTAACCATTGTATTTGTTATTTATGTTTTATCCTCTTTGTTGTATCAGTCTTTTGTTGTGCCTACTTTTGTAGAGATATATAGCAAGCATACTATTTCTTTAAATCATGTGTTTGATGATTATTTTACTTACTGGTATGTGCCAATTATTTTACTCGTTTTATTGCTGAGTATTATTTTTACCGTTATTTTAAAGCTAAAAAATGTAAGTGCTCTCACAGAGCTAAAGCCTTTTTCGGGTTTATTTAAATTTCTTATTCCTCGTCAATTAATTAATGAGCATAACTCTTTAATTACCACGCTATTATTTCCAAGTAATCATAAAAAGGGTGTTAAAGCCTCTACACCTCAAACCCAGCACTTAGCTCAATGCGAGCTGCTAGGTTTAGAAACCCAAGAAGAATTTAAAGCGTTATTAAAGCAGCAGCTAAAGTTACTTAAAACACATATTAAAAGCTTTATAAGTAAGCTCGTTATTGTTTATGGTTTGGTCATTGTTGTGTCTATTTGCTTATTTGTGAAAGCGGCTTATCAACCACTATTTATGCTAGGAGAAGTGCTATGAGAACAAAAGGATTTACGTTAATAGAGTTGATGGTGGTGGTGTCCATTATTGGTATTTTAGCTGCGGTTGCGCTACCTCAATACAGTAAGTATATACAACGAGCAGAACTTGTTGACCCACTTGCAATGGCAGCTGCCATTAGAGAAGACGTTACGGTTTATTATCTTGAAAACAGGCGTTTTCCAGCAAGTAATGAACAAGCCGGTGTGCCTGCAAGTAAATTTTTGATTGGCAATCGGGTAACAGGTATTACAGTTGATAATGGTGCTATTCATATTAGCTTGGGTAATAAAGCTTCACAGCTTTTGCAAGATACAGTTTTAACATTCAGACCCGCAGTTGTAACGGGAAGCCCTACAAGCCCGATTGCGTGGTTATGTGGGTTTGACGAACCGGTAACTGGCATGCAAGCGGTTGGCGAAAATAAAACAACAGTACCAAAAGAAATTTTACCTTCAGCGTGTATATAAAATAGTTTAGGGGATTAAAGTGCAATTAGCTATTCATCAAATTGATGCGTTTACGAATGAGTTATTTAAAGGTAACTATGCGGCAGTGATCCCACTAGAATCGTGGTTAAGTGACGATTTAATGCTAAAGGTTGGCGCTGAGAATAACGTATCTGAAACTGCTTTTACCTGCCTGCAAGACGATGGAAGTTTTGTTATTCGTTGGTTTTCGCCGTTAATGGAAATCGATTTTTGTGGTCACGCCACACTTGCGGCTGCCTATGTTTTATGTGAAGAGCATAACATATCGCAAATTCGCTTTATTGCTGATGCGGTGGGCGAGCTAATCGTTAATAAAAACGCTGATGGTAGCTTTGCAATGACCTTTCCAAAACAAGCACCGGTTGAAGTGCAAAATGTGCCTCAGCAACTGCTTGATGGCCTGTCTATGCAACCGAGTAAAGTGCTTAAAAATCGCCAAGCCTACTTTGTTATTTATGAAAACGCCGATCAAATACTTGAATTAAAAACTAGCTCAGAGCTTTTAAAAACGCTTTATCCACTTGATGTAGTTGCCACTGCTGCAAGTGCTGAATATGATTTTATATCTCGTTATTTTTGGCCTGCAAGCGGTGGCGACGAAGATTATGTAACAGGCTCTATTCATACTGGCTTGGCACCTTACTGGGCGCAGCAATTGGGTAAAACTACGTTAAGCGCTTATCAGGCTTCAAGCAGAGGCGGGTATTTACTATGTGAAGTGGGTGATACAACCGTCACCTTAACGGGGCATGCTGTAAGGTATTTAAAAGGCACTATTTATATTTAATTAGGAGCTTTATATTTGACAAGGAACAAGGTTTAATTATTCATTTCAAAATCATACCAACTGCTTGTTTTTTATTATTATACTAGTCGTTTTTTTAAGCTACTTCCTTTATTTTATCTATTAATATACGCATTTGTAACAGTTGCTTACAAATGTCACCTTAATGTTTCATATGGCTCTGGTATTATGACGTTAATAGAATTTTGGGGATAATAGGATATGCAAACAAATTCACTTAGATGGGTTTTTCCATTTGTAGCACTAGTTGTTGGTGTTGTTGGCTTTATGGGAATAAATGCCATTGCACAAGAGCCAGAAAAAAAAGAAGTAATTGATACTCGTCCAACAGTGCAAGTTGAGCCAGTGGCTGCAAACGATCATCAAGTTATTATTAATAGCTACGGTGAAGTAAAGCCTCTTGAAAGTACACAGCTTTCGGCGCAGGTGTCGGGTGAAGTGTTAAGTTGGCATCCTAATTTTGTAGCCGGTGGCATCGTTGCTCGCGGTGAAACGTTATTCACTATCGAAAAAGACAACTACGAAGCAGCAGTACTTGTTGCAGAGGCAGAAATTGCTCGTGCACAAGCAGGCTTAATTGAAGAGCAGGCCCAAGCTCAAGTAGCCGCAGATGAAGCAAAGCGTTTTCCAAGTAAAGCGCGTACCGACTTATTTTTACGTAAGCCTCAAGTGTTAAGTGCGCAGGCATCTGTAAAGTCGGCGCAAGCTGCATTAAAACGTGCACAACGTGACTTAGATAATTGTGAAGTTACAGCCCCTTACGATGCATTGGTTATTAGCCGAAATGTAGGTGTTGGTCAATTTGTCACTATGGGTTCGCAAGTTGCTGAGCTCAATAATATTGAAACTGCTGAAGTGATTATTCCTATAGCAGGGTTCGATAGCGTTTTTTTGCCAGAACGTATTAAAGGCATTACCGCGACGATTATTCAAAAGGGCCTAAACAGCTTCACCCGTGAAGGTGTAATTGACCGCGACCTAGGGATTGTTGATAACGCTACGCGTATGAGCAGTCTAGTAGTGCGTATAGAAGACCCATACGGTCTTAAAAACATACAACCAGCCATTAAGTTTGGCAGCTACGTACAGGTGAATTTTGCAGGTGCAATGCTTAATAATATTTACCGTTTACCGCAAGCTTTGGTTAACAACCAAACTGTGTGGGTAGTAAACGAAAATCAAGAACTAGAGCCTCGCAAAGTAACGGTTATTCGTGAAGAGGGTGAGTATTTTTATATTAGCAGTGGTTTAAATGTCGATGACAAACTTGTTATTACTCTACCTGAATACCCGCAAAAAGGAATGCAGGTTAAAATTGCAGGTGTAGCTGCAAAACCTGAAAGCTCAGAAACGAGCACTTCAAACACGCAACAGCTGTAGGGTGTAATAGTTATGAGCGAGTCAATACAACAAAAACAAACAGGGCTAATTGCCTACTTTGCTAATAATTCAGTAGCCGCTAATTTAATGATGTTTTTTATCATTATTATGGGGGCTATAAGTTACTTTACGATTCAGCGTCAAATGTTTCCTAATGTAGAGATTAACTACATTAATATTGAGGCTAATTACCCAGGTGCCTCTCCTCAGGAAATAGAAGAAAGTATTCTTATAAAAGTTGAAGAGTCACTTAAAGATATAACCGAAATTAAAAAAGGCGTGTATCGCGCATTTAGAAATGGTGGTACAGCCAGCCTGGAAATAAACACCGATGCAAAACTTACCGATGTGCTTGATAAAGTAAAGTTGCGTGTTGATGGTATTGCGACTTTTCCGGCGGGTATGGAACCGGTCACCATAAGTCAGGTTGAGTTTAGGCAAGACGTAATAGGTATGACGCTCGTTGCTGACTTACCACTTACAGAGCTTAAGCCTATAGCAAACCAAATAGAGGATGAGTTACTACAGTTATCTAACGTGTCGTTAGTGGTAAACGATGTTCCTCTTGATGAAATAGCAATTGAAATAGAGCCCGATACGCTGCGCCAATATAATCTAACCCTTAGTGATGTGATGAATGCGGTACGCCGTTACTCAGCTAACTTTTCGGCGGGGCAGCTAAAAACAGACGCAGGTGTTATTTCTGTTCGCGTCGAGAATCAGTTTTACTCGGGTGAAGAGTTTAGGCAAATTCCGGTAAAAATTGGCGAGTATGGCGCTAAAGTTTTACTGCAAGATATTGCAGTTATTAAAGATCAATTTACCGAAGGTGAGCGCTACTTTAAGTTTAATGGCGAAAACGCGGTGTATTTATCGGTAAAAGCAACGCAAGAGCAAAACATGATTCCCGTTGCGGATTCGGTTAAAGCGTTTATTGATCAAAAAAATAAGCAACTACCGCCGGGTATTCGATTAGAGCCATTAATGGATATGACCTACTACCTAAATGCTCGCCTTGATATGATGAAAGCTAACCTGTTTCAAGGTGCCATTTTGGTGGCAATTATGTTGTCGTTATTCTTGCGTTTTAAACTAGCGCTTTGGGTAATGATTGGCTTACCTGTTTGTTTTTTAGGGGCCATGATGATGATGCCACTATTTGGCATTAGCATTAACATTATTTCGTTATTCGCTTTTATAATGGTGCTCGGCATAGTGGTGGATGATGCCATAGTGATAGGGGAAGCTGCCTACACCGAAGTTGAAAAAAGCGGCGGTGGTGTAGAAAATGTTGTGCGTGGCGCTAACCGAGTCGCGACCCCAGCAACCTTTGGTGTGTTAACAACGATTGCTGTATTTGCACCATTCACAATGTCGAGCGGGCCAGAAAGTGCCTTCTTTTATGGTATAGCCGTTGTGGTAATGCTGTGTTTAGTATTTAGTTTGATTGAATCAAAGCTGATACTGCCAGCTCACATTGCTCATACGCACTTTTCGCCGATTAAAAAAGGTAGCTGGCGCGATCGCTTCAATACACGCTTTTTTGGTTTCGTAAATGGCCCATACAAACGTTTTATTGCTAAGTGTGTTGATTGGCGCTGGACTGTTTTGTTTGCTTTTATTGCAATGTTTATAATTAGTATTGCACTTATTACGTCTAATAAAGTACGTACAGTTCCAACTCCTAAAGTGCCGCACGACTTTCCACAAATTCAAGTAGAAATGAACGACAACGTTTCTGACTTACAAACCATTGCTGCTATTCGTGAAATAGAAGCTATGGTACTTAGAGTCGATGAAGAAACTGAGCGTGAGTTTGGCCAAAAAATTATTCGTGATGTATTGGTATTTAATCAAGGCAGAACTGAGTCGCAGTTACTAGCTCCATTAGTTGACGAAGATTCACGTCCATACAATGCATTTGAACTTTCTCGCCGGTGGCGTGAGGCTATGCCGACTATTGCTGGTATTAAGTCGTTAACTATTCAAGACGATGTTGGTGGCGGCGGTGGTAATGGCGGCGGCGAGTTTGGCTATTTACTGTATGGCTCAGACATAGATACTTTAAATCAAGCGGGTCGTCGTTTTATTCAATTACTTCAACAGCAAAAAGGGTTGTTTGATATTAGCTCAACCATAGATCCTGCGAGCAAAGAAGTGCAAATGAGCCTTAAACCTGTTGCTTACGATTTAGGCTTAGATTTGGCAGGTATTGCAAATCAAGTGGGAGCCAGTTTTTATGGTGGCGAAGCGCAGCGCGTAATCCGAAACGGCGAAGAAGTACGCGTAATGGTACGTTACCCTAAGCTGACTCGTGAGGCATTTTCATCGCTTAAACACACCGTTGTTACCACCCCACAAGGGCGAGAAGTACTTCTTGGTGATGTAGTAGAGCTAACAGAAACGCCTGGTATTAGCTATATACGCCGCGAAGGTGGTTACCGTACCGTGTATGTTTATGGCAATATTGATGAAGAGCAAATTGAGCCAGGCGAAGTGGTTAAGCAAGTAAAAGAAAATCTACTACCACAGCTAATAGAAGAATTCCCAAGTGTTAAATCAGAGCTCGGTGGCGCAATAGAAGAGCAGCAAGCTCAAGCTAATGAGCAAATAATGTTTTTTATTGGCGGAATGATTTTAGTATACATACTGCTAGCTGTGCCGCTTAAAAGCTATTCACAACCGCTTATTGTAATGTCGGTTATTCCGTTTAGTTTAACCGGGGCTATTTGGGGTCATTACTGGTTTGATTTAGATATGAGCTTAATGTCGGGATTTGGCTTAATTGCCGCAGCAGGTGTTGTTATAAATGATTCACTTGTAATGACAGATTATGTAAACCAAGTTCGCCGCGAAGGTGTTAGCGTTAAAAATGCAGTAATAGAAGCCGGTTGTGCCCGCTTTAGAGCAATACTATTAACGTCTATAACAACCTTTGCTGGTGTATTACCTATTATGTTTGAAACAAGCCTGCAGGCTAAGTTTGTAATACCTATGGCAGTAGCACTTGGCTTTGCTGTTATGTTTGCAACGTTAATAACGCTTATATTAGTACCGTGTTTATATATTATTTTAGGTGATATTGGTGCCGTATTTAAACGCCCATTTAAAAGCCGAGCTGTGAAAGTCTCGTAGATAAAAAACATAAAAAAGCACTGACCGTTATTAACGCTCAGTGCTTTTTATTATCTATTTATTGTTGTTAAACTGGCTACAACAATAATTAATCTTTAAATTGCTTATGGCAATCTTTACAGCCTTTAGCCCATGCGCCAAAAGCTTTACCAATTACGGCTTTATCGCCCGATTGGGCTGCTAACGCTAGCTTATCTGCATTTGCTGCAAAAGCATTCGCTTTTTCAACAAAGGTTGCATTTTCGGCCCAAACAGCAGCAAGTGCAGCTGTATCGCCTTTATCTGTCCCTTCGTAAAACGCTTCCCATGGCATTTTTGAAAGTGCAGCAGCGTTGTTAGCACGCATTTTAAATTGCTCTGCGTCAAAAGGTACTTTACCTTTTAGCATTGCGCCCATGTCACCAATTTGCACTGAGATCATTGAAAACGCAGCTTGGCGGTATTCAATCGCGTCACTTGGTTCTTTAAATGCAGAATTTGCCGATACGCTAAATGCACATGTAGCTAATGCTACACCTGCTAATATTTTTTTTAATTTCATAGTTTGCCCCTGTTGAGTATTATTCCTAATTTAATATCTTGTATGCAACGTCATTTTTATTCAAGCGAATACGACGGATTTAATGAAAAGTTAATCATTAATGCCTATATCGGCAAATATCATGCCTCGTCGCATGCTGCGCGTTGCTAAAAATACTTCACCTAATAACGAAATAAATGCACAAATGAGTAACGCCATGGCAGCTACAAAACAACAAGCAATGGTCACGCTTAAGTTAATTGATTGAATGTGCGACAAGAATAAAAACATAACCACAGCACATACAAGTAAGGCACTTAATACACTTAAACTAAAAGCAATATGTATACATCGAGATCTTTTTAATAAAGCGCGCAGTTCTGTTGCTAGCGACTTACTAAAATCGTCATCTGTATTTACTTTTAATCTTCGCTCCAGTAAACGCGCTCTGTCGGTAATTCGTGCTAAGCGATTAGATAAAACACCTAAAGTAGCAGCAATACCCGTGATTAAGAATACAGGAGCGACAGCTGTTTGAATCACTTTGGCCATGGTTAAAATGTTTATTACTTCGTTATTCATTACTACCCTTAATCAGTTGAGCTTAAAAGTGATTTATATATCTACAGAGTACCTGATGTAGGCTTATTAAGAAAAGAGGAATTACGTTGATTTACTTTACATAGCTTCACAAACTAAATCACAACATAGGTTATTTTTAGGTATATTTAATTACTTAATAAAAAATAAAAATACAACAAGGACTTTGACTGATGAAACGTACTCCATTCGCACTCGCAGCACTATCGCTCGCTATTTTAAGTGGCTGTAATCAAGCCCCTGAAGAAACCAAAAAAAGTAATACACAAGTTAAAACGGTTCAAGTAGCCCAAGCTGTAGCGCCGGTAGCTAAAAAAGTGCCACATGAAATGACTATTCATGGTGATACACGTATAGATGATTACTATTGGCTGCGTGATGATGAACGTAAAGCACCTGAGGTAATTAACTACTTAGAAGCTGAAAACACATACACTGATGCAATGCTCGCACATACTAAAACGCTGCAAAGTGAGTTGTTTAAAGAGCTAAAAGGGCGTATTCAAAAAGACGATGATTCGGTCCCAGTTAAAAACGGTGATTATTTTTACTCAACACAAACACGTGGCGATAACGAGTACACTACTTACTTACGCAGCAGCGATTTTGCAGGTACCGATCAGCAAGTTATTTTAGATGTAAATGAGCTTGCTAAAGGTCATGATTATTATGCAGTAAGTGGTTTAGATGTAAGCCCTAATGGCAATTTAATGGCTTATGGCGAAGATACTGTTAGCCGTCGTATTTATAGCGTAAAAATAAAAGATTTAACTACCGGTAAATTACTCGAAGACACACTTGAAGGCACCAACGGTGGCATTGTGTGGGCAAACGATAATAAAACGGTTTACTACATTAAAAAAGATTTACAAACTCTACTAGGTTACCAAGTGTATCGTCATACATTAGGTACATCGCAAGCTGATGATGAGCTAATTTACGAAGAAACTGATACCAGTTACTACATGGGTATGAGTAAAAGCAAAGATGAGTCAGAGATTTATATTTGGCACAGTAGCACGGCTGCATCAGGCGTATCTGTATTAAGTGCTGATGATACTAAGGCAATGCCTAAACGCTTAATTGAGCGCGAAGCAGGGCTTGAATATGATATTTCGAAGCTAGGGAATACTTACTACATTGTAACTAACTTAGATGCTGTAAATTTTCAGCTGATGAAAGTTGATATTGATAAAGCAGGCGACAAGGCTAATTGGCAAAGTGTGATCCCAGCGCGCGATGATATTAAACTCGAAGGCATTGATTTATTTAATGACTACTTAGTTTACCAAGAACGTGAAATGGGCCAATCAAAGTTGATTGCGCGTGATTTAAAAACAGGTAAAGAGTTACCACTGAGCTTTAACGATAGCGCTTATACAATTGGTACTTATGGCAATAACGATATAGATAGCAGCACGTTACGTGTTTACTACACAAGCATGACCACTCCAAGCTCATCGTACGATGTAAATTTAGCGACTGGCGATAAAACGCTTCTTAAGCAACAGGTTGTGTTAGGTGATTTTGATGCTGAAAATTACGCTTCAGAGCGCATTTTTGTAACAGCACGCGATGGCATAAAAGTACCGGTAAGTTTAGTTTACAGTAAAGATGCGTTTAAAAAAGATGGCACTAACCCGCTACTGCAATATGGTTATGGGTCGTACGGCGCAACCATGGATCCAACGTTCTCAAGCTCACGTTTGAGCTTGTTAGACCGTGGTTTTGTATTTGCAATTGCCCATGTACGTGGCTCGCAAATGCTAGGTCGACCTTGGTACGAAGACGGCAAGCTACTCACTAAAAAGAATACGTTTAATGACTTTGTTGACGTAACCAAAGCATTGGTTTCTCAAAAGTATGGCGCAAAAGATGAAATATTTGCGTTAGGTGGCAGTGCTGGTGGCTTATTAATGGGCGCAGTAGCAAACCAAGCGCCTGAGCTTTATAAAGGCATGGTTGCTGCGGTACCGTTTGTAGATGTAGTAACAACGATGCTTGATGCGAGCATTCCGCTTACAACAAATGAATACGGCGAGTGGGGTAATCCGAACGAAAAAGCGTATTACGATTACATGCTGTCTTACTCGCCATACGACCAAGTATCTAAGCAAGCATATCCTAATATGTTGGTAACGACTGGCTTGCACGATTCACAAGTTCAATACTTTGAACCTGCAAAATGGGTTGCTAAGCTGCGTGACTATAAAACTGATGACAATAAGTTACTGTTTAAAATAGATATGGAAGCAGGGCACGGCGGCGCATCGGGTCGCTTTAAGCGCTTAGAAGATACCGCGCTAAACTATGCATTTATGCTTAATTTAGCGGGTATTAAAAAGTAATTAATTTATATATTTAAAATAAACAAAAATGTAAGGTGCTTTTTAAGAAAGCACCTTTTTTTGTGGCAAGTTAAAGCTAAACATTGTGCCTTTACCAATTTCACTTTGTACGTAAATTTCGCTATCCATCAGTTTTAATAACCCTCTGCAAATAGCCAATCCTAAACCACCTTGCTGGCGCCCTTCTTTATTAGAATTACTTGCTTGGTAGTGCGGATCAAAAATAGCATTCAGCTCATCTTCTTTTATGCCTACGCCCGTGTCTGATACATGCACAAATAGTTGATTATCGTCACTGCGTTTTACATGTACTGCAATGCTGCCGCCGCGAGGGGTATGCCTAATTGCATTATCAATTAAGTTACTTAACACGCGCTCTAATTTAGCTATATCGGCAACCACAGGAAAATCACAAATCGCAGGTTCTACCGACAAACTAATGCCTTTTTTGTCAACGGCTAAACTAAATTTTGCCATGCAATCGTAAATGAGTTCACCTAAATTAAAGGTTTCTTTATTTATACTTATTTCGCCATTTTCTAAGTGAGCAAGTTCAAATATTTGTTCTATGAGTAACTTTAATTGCCCACAATTATTAAGCGATACCTGTAAGTATTCTTGCTGCTCTTGTTTACTTAGCTGCTCGCCTGACTGATTTAATACTTCTAAAAACCCCTGCAGTGAAGCAAGTGGTGTACGTAGGTCGTGCGATAGATGGGTCAGCAACTCTTTGCGTTGTTTATCGCCTTGTTCAAGCGCTTTAAACTGCTCGTTAATACGCGTTAGCATGGCTTGAATACTTCGCCCTAAACTATGCACTTCGTTACTTTTTTGCGTTGAATAGTTACTTAGCTTGGTGTCGGTAAGGCTGTAGTTAGCGGCTTCAATATTACTAACATCGCGTGCTAAGCGCTGAATTGGGTTGGTAAAAAAACGTAGTAAAATTAGCATCGCAATAAATAAAAATGCGAGTGCAGAGCCAAGCCATAAAGCAGCTAGCCATAACTTATCATTATTTTTTACAGTGCTTAGTGAGGTATCGTAAGCCTCACCACCAATAATTACATATAAATAACCTTGTAGCTTATCTTGATTAAATACTGGCGCGGCTGAAAATATTTTTTGTTGCTCTTTATTACGAGGATTATCACCATAAATAGGTGCAGCGCTTGGGTCGTTAATCAGCCTTTTTAAAGGCGTTAAACTAATATGCGTGCGTTTAACTTTACCCGGCTTTGCTGAGTAAGTAAGAATTTTTCCGGTTTCGTCTACAAAATAAAATTCAAACGCCGGGCCTAATAACATTAAGGTATGGAAGAGGTTTTCAAGCGCTTTATAGTCGTAAACCCCTTCTTTTATTAGTGGGTTATCTTGTACTAAATGTTCCGCTAACGCTAAGTGCAGATTTTGTTCGGCGTGGTGTTTTGAAGTCAGTTCTAATTGCTTGCTCCAGCCGTAAACTAGGGCGCAAATAAAACAAAAAATCACGACTAGCGATATAGCTAATTTTTGATACAAAGATAATTTCATAATAGGTGTCTTAATTGAGTTGGCTAGGGTTTAGTTTGTAACCAACACCCCAAACTGTTTCGATGATAGGCGCTTGTTGGTGTTCTTCTAGCTTGGCACGTAAGCGGTTTATATGTGAATTAACCGTATGCTCGTACCCACTGTGTTGGTAACCCCATACTTTATCGAGTAACTGCTGGCGGCTAAAAACATGATTAGGATGGCGTGCAAAGTAAACGAGTAAATCAAATTCGGTGGCGGTAAGGTTAAGGGCTTGCTTGCCTAAATACACTTGGTGCGAACTAAATTCTATATTGAGTGAGCCTACATTTAGTGTTTGTTCGCTATCAACGGGGGAGTTGTCGTTATTTTGGTTAGCGAGTAGCTGTGCTCTGTGGCGTAATTGGGTTTTTACTCTGGCTTGTAATTCGCGTGCAAAAAAGGGTTTACAAATATAATCATCGGCGCCCATTTCAAGGCCAATAACTCTGTCCATATCGCTACTAAGCGCGGTGAGTAAAATTACGGAGGTAGTTGGGTAATGCTCTTTTATTTTTCGGCATAAGCTCAAACCATCCATTTGGGGTAAGTTTATATCGAGTAAAATAAGTCCGTAGGGATGCTTAGCTATTTTTTTTAAGGCAAGTTCTGCGCTTACAACATGATCAACATGTAAGTTAAGCGACGTTAGCTGCGTGGTAATTAACTTACCTATTTCTCTGTCATCTTCTACTACTAATATTTTTTCGTGACGCATGTATTACCTCGTAAAAAGGGGGGCATCCGTGCTCCCTTACTTCCCCATTACAAGCTGAAACGTTACTGCGTGCGCGTAATTACTATTTTCGATACTGGGTTATCAAACTTATGTTCAACACCAAGTGCTGATGTAGATAATCCATCTTGATTTGAAACAATGCCTGGATGCATCGTTATTATATCGGCTGTATCGTCACGTATTTCGTTGAACCCTTCACCGCTAGCGGCAGGACCTGGCACAGTTTCAGCTGTTTCTGTATTTGCTTCCGTACCCGCATCATAAGCAGTCGTAGTGCGTGATAACGAACCGCCAACTTCTAATGTTGATACATCTAAAGAACTAAGACCGGTAAAAGCATCATTTGTATTCCCAAGCATGGCAGCAAATGACAAATTAAGCGTTTCTTGCTCTTCAACAGTAATGATTACTGTGGTGGTTTCACCAGGGCCAATAGCGCCTTCAGCTGAAACTGCAGCAAGTGCACTTTCGTAGCTGAGGTATTCTTCATTTGCACCGCTTTCTGCAAGCATTTCTAAACCAACAGAAGCTGTAGTACCGAATGACCAAGGTGCTTCATCTTCAAAAGCAATGACAGAGAGTGGTGACAAAGGCTGTCCTGCAGTTAAGTTACTAAAAGTAATAGTAAACTCACTGATCACAGGTTCTACAACAATTGGCTCAACAACGACCGGCTCTTCAACCACTGGGTCGTTATCATTATCGCTACACGCTGCAAGTGTGGTTGCAAGTGCAAGCACTAGTAGACTTTTTTTAAGGTTGTTAGCAGATGACATAATCATGCTCCTACTTAACTGTAACGGTTAATTGCGCTACTGGGTTTAACCATCTGTGTACTGTATTACTTAAATCGCTATTACCCGCTTCTAAATCGTCATCACCTAAGCTACCTGGGTGAATATGGATGCTTGTATTTGTATCACCACTTAATATACCTGTACCGCCAGTGCCAGCGTCGCCACCTGGAGCCGCAGGAATACCCGGAGTACCTGGAGCGCCAGAGCCTTCAACTACAAGCTCATTGTTCTGTTCTGTGCCTGCATCGTAAGCATTTAAATTAATTGTGTAAGTACCCGCTTCTGTTGGGATTTTCCAGCTGTTTAAGCCTACAAAGCCATCATTAGTTGGTAGCATCATTGCAGTTAATGATAGGTACTCGTTACCGTCGGTAGTGGTAAGTGTTGCCGTTGTAGATGCGGCTGGTGCAAGTAAGCCTTCAGCTGGATTTGCAGCCATATCACTGCCCGCTGCAGTTGCTTGTGCAACTAGCTCTGCAATATCGCCGCCTTCAGCCATTGTTTGTAATGCTGTAGATGCCTCTGTTGCTACTTCAAATAGTGTGTCTTCGCTGTTGTGTGCTGTAATTAACAGTGGAGTGAAGTGAATACCCTTGGTTAGGTTAGTAACTTTTAGGTCTAATTCTGCGGCCATAGTCGATTGGCTAGCTGCCGCTAAAAGAATTGCAATTGTTAATGTAGAAGTTTTCATTATTATTCCTGTAAGTGATGATTCGAGTTAAGTATTGAATAATCGTCTCCAGAAACTCTCACAAACTTATCACTTTTTTATCACAAGATTTTACGCTGTGATTTTTAAATACAAATACGTTGGTTGATTTGTAGACATTTGTTTAGTTAAGAGGCAACATACATAAAACAAAAAGGAGAGTGTTATGGAAGAAAATCAACAGGTTGAACCAGTTAATAAAGATGACCGTATGTGGGCTATGTTATGCCATTTGAGTGCGCTTGCCGGATTTATTGTGCCGTTTGGCTCAATAATTGGGCCATTAATTGTGTGGTTAATTAAAAGAGATGAGATGCCAGTTGTTGACGTGCACGGTAAAAAGGCGCTTAACTTTCAAATAACGATGGCAATTGCATATGTAGTTTGTTTTTTACTGATGTTTGTAGCAGTAGGCTTAATATTACTACCTATAGTGGCAATTTTTGGGTTTGTAATGGTTGTAATGGCGAGTATTAAAGCTAACGAAGGTAAAGAGTTTAATTACCCGTTTAGTTTAAATTTGATAAAATAAAACCTCAGTTATTTTTATACCAATTGCATTAAATTAGTGATCTATTATAGCGATAAGAAAATAGCTCAATAACAAGGCTAAAATTATGATACATAGTTGTTCTATATAAATAATTTTTAACGTCGTTAGTGAGTTATTTAATACGCTAGAATGATCATGTTTTTAATAAAATTGGTATTATAAACCCAGCTATAGGCTTAACACCATTCAGTTAAGCATGCTTTGACTTAATGGTGTACCGAGTTTTTGAAATTCGAACGGTCCTACTTTTGGGCCGTTTTCTTTTTTCTGGAAGAATATAACGTTTCACTCGTTCTC
>NZ_JADYXK010000022.1:0-72487 GCF_015864275.1 Pseudoalteromonas sp. NZS11_1 | reverse complement strand
TTTAATTGCCGCTGAATATGTTGCGCGTTTTGATTTCGTCATTTTTTCACCCAAATTTGTATGCTTAATTAGCATAACATTTCTTTCTTAATGGGTGGCCAAAATCACTGTACCACTACATATCTATTGCTTTATAAAGGTGACACCTTTAGGTATTTCATCTTGGGGTAATCGAGTAGAGTGCATTTGCGATAACAACCATTTATCGCCCACTTTTGATACAACGGCACTTTCTAACCAATAAATATCAATACTTCTTTCGGTGTTTTTAATATTGGCTTTATTCCAGTAATTAATAAAAGCAACATCACCCACTACACGCGAATTTATAACACTAAAATAATTAGTTCTTATAAAGTCAGAAGGCTTAACAACATTTATAAAGTCATTAATAGTCCACGCTTCACCGTGCTCTAAAAGTAAAAATGAATCATCAACGGCTGCACGCATTTGCGTGTGGTCAACGTTAGAAACAGCCAAAAAAAGATCGCTCACCGGCGTGAATATGTTGTTATCTTTTGCATGTATCGATGTCGAAAATATCAGGAATGTAATAAAGGTAAGTACTTGTTTCATTGTTTTTATAATGTGTAGTTTGCTCAATAATAATGAGTGTATTTTAATAGAGCAGTATTAACAATTGAAATAAACCGAATGTAACTACCTAACAATGTTACTCATAGAGCAAAAAAGCACTCGATAAGAGGGCTTTAATTTAATTTTTTCAATCAAGCTATTCATCTAGCCAATCTATGGCTGCGGTAGCATTTTCAAAGTATTGAACCTCACCCGAGATAAACCAGTTACCTATTTTTGCCATTCGAGCTTGCCACTCTTTATTACCGTAAATAGCTACTTTTTTAAATTCTTTAGAGTGCTTAACACCTAACTTTAAGTCATCCCACGCTGCGCGTAGTTCCCAACCTTCAAGTTCGCTACCATCTATTAAGGCGTTCACGACTGGGTGCTTAACTTCGCCAAGAGCTGAATTTATCATTGGTGTAATTATTTTGTAGTCGTCGTGAGTAAGCGTACCAACGGCTTTAAGTTTTAAAAAAAACTCTCTTCCTGCACGTTCAAGACCAATCGATAAACCATGTGTTGTGTGTACCATTACTGCTCTCCTTAAATAGGCTGAGTGGTAAAAGTACACCTTCTAAAATTAATTAGTCCTGAACTAAATCAATAAATAGTCTCAAATAAACGACTCAATTACGCATTTTGTACGCGAGATACCTGGTTTTCTACATCAGTTAAATGGCCCGTTTTAAGCCATACTTTTGCACCATTACTTCCCGCTTTAACGTTAACGGAGCTATTAATAGGCACTCTTAACCAACTGTTTTTTACAAGGGTATCGGCTTGCTCATCAAATGAGCCTTCTAGTACTAAAAACTCTGCTCCACCTTTTGCGTTTATAACCATGCAGGCGTTAGGCTTAAAGTGCAGCAAGCTTACGTCTTCAAAGTCGTCTTTATATAAAGGGGTTACGGCAACATTTTTAAAACTAGGGTGCACCGTACTTTGCATCAAGTTTGTTTGTAAACGCACGTGGGTTCGATCATCTGGCTGAAACTGCCATAACTTTACAAATATAACGCAGCCATTTTCAGACCCCGGTTTGTGCTTTGATTGCGGTGGGTTACGGATATAAGAACCTGCCACAAAGTCACCATGTTCATCTTGAAATACCCCTTCAAGCACAACAAACTCTTCACCGCCTGTATGAACATGCGGCGAAAATTCACTGCCAGGTGCATAACGAACAATAGTCGTTGCGCGAGCAACTTCGTCGCCCACACGGTCCAGTGCTCGTCTATCAACACCCGCCATTGGCGATGCAACCCACGGTAGCGTTTCGCTATGTACAACAACTCGTTTACTAAAATCGGCAGCAATTTTCATATTTGGCTCCTAACCGTAACTCCACTTAAATTTTAAACTAACAACCTAATTAAGCCGCAACACTTGGGCGTTTTGCTACTTTTTCTTGCCATGCAACTAAATGGGTTAACTCATTCGGGATTGCTATTTGTGCAAATCCAGCAAATACCAGACCAGCATACAATGTAATATCAGCAATACTAAACTGCTCACCAGCAACAAACGCCGATTGCGCTAGTACATCATTAAAATAGCTAAACCCTTGGCGTGCTTTTTCGCCTTGTTTTTCACCCCAAGCCACATTTTGATACGTTTCAAGCTCTGGACCTAAGCCATCAGTTGCATGATGAAAGTAAGTTGCCACAGCGTCAAGCACCATAGATTCTGCGCGTTTTTGCATCATGTTAATTACTGCACGCTCTTTTGCGGTTTCACCCATTAAAGATGGGCCTTCAAATGCGGTATCAATATACTCAGTAATAGCGGTACTTTCTGATATAAACGTGCCGTCATCTAGCTCTAATATGGGCACACCTGCTAATGGATTTTTAGCTAAGAAGGCTTCTGTTCTGTGCTCACCATTTAATAAATCAACAGGTACAAACTCAACATTTGCAGTGGCATTTTTTTCAGCTAAAGCGATACGAACACGAAGTGGGTTTGGAAAGTTTTCTACATCATAAATTTTCATAGCAATCTCTATCTTTATTGTTTAAAAGTGAATTAATGGCAGCAACCTACCTATCGGTAGGTAATTTATAATATTAAACTAAATTTAAGTCAACGTTTAAATTTTTCTGATTTATAGGATTTAACTTAATTCATAATAAAATTAGGGGGTTGCTTAAAAATAAAAACGCTTGTAAATAACTACCTACTGGTCGATAATTTTGCTATACCAATTGCATTAAATAAGTGATCTATTATTGCGCTAAGAAAATAGCGCAATAACAAGGCGAAAATTATGACATCTAGTTATTCTATATGAATAATTTTTAACGCAGTTAGTGAGTTGTTTAATGCGATACAATGATCATGTTTTAATAAAATTGGTATTACTGCAGATAGGAAAATATTAAAAGTGAGTAAAAAAGAAGCGTTATTAAAAGCAGCTGAAAACAAGGTGCGCCTTGGCGGATACAGTAATTTTAGTTTTAGAGAGCTCGCAAGCGAAGTTGGAATTAAGAGCGCCAGTGTGCACTATCACTTTCCGACTAAGGCCGATTTAGGTGCTGAGCTTGCTCATCAATATACTAATTCTTTTTTAGCTGCGTTAGGCGAGCCAAACGAGCTTAAAGCAAGCGGTAAAAATCCTATTGATGTGTACACTCAGCTTTTTAGAAGTGCATTAGTAACCGATCGTAAAATGTGTTTATGTGGTTTGCTAGGAGCCGAAAGCGATAGCCTTCCAGATAAAGTACGCCTTGAAGTAAAACGCTTTTTTAATCAAAATTTAACATGGCTTAGCGCTGCGCATTTAGCTAATGGTGAACTCAACCCTACTAAAGCAGCTATTCAAACAGTGAGCTTGCTTGAGGGCGCTATGATGATAAGCAAAACGCTCGACGATAACAGTTACTTTGAACTTGCAACTCAGTAATACCTAAATTTAGTACACAAAAAAAGCGAGCTATTCATTATGAATAGCTCGCTTTTTTAATGCTTGAAATAACTTATGTGATTATTATTAAACCGCTGTTGGTTTAACTTTATGCTTAGAGTGCACAATAGCTAAAACAATTAAGCCAATCACTGTTACTACAGCACCAATAGGTTTACCTAAATCACTTGATAAGTTAAGACCAATTGCGGCAGTACCAATATAAGAAACCGTTACCGCAGTTGCTATAACAGCAGGAACACTCGCAATCCAATGGAATGTACCACGGTCAAACAAGTACTTAGTGGCAAGCCATAATACGCTTGTAGAAAGCAGCATATTTGAAAATGCAAAGTAGCGCCAAATTAATGAAAAATCGAGTTTCGTCATAAAGTAAGCAATAGTAAGTATAGGTACAGCCACTAATAAGCGATTACGTAAACTTTGCGAAATATTAAACGCATCAACAACTGTTAAACGTAGTGAGCGGAACGCTGTATCACCAGAAGTAATTGGGAAAACGGCTACTGCAATAATTGCCATTATACCGCCAAATACACCTAAGTAACTGTTAGCTACATGGTTTACAACTAAACCTGGACCACCTTGATCAAGCAATGCCTTTAAGCCCGCGTAACCATCTGGGAACGCTGCAATACCAGCAAGTGCCCATACACAACCTACAATACCTTCACACATCATAGCGCCGTAGTAAACTGGACGTACGTATTTTTCGTTAGTTAAACAACGCGCAATAATTGGCGCTTGAGTAGAGTGAAAACCACTAATAGCACCACAGGTAATTGTTATAAATAACAATGGCCATGTTGGTAATCCATCTGGGTTTGGCTCTAAAAAGTCATGTGCGTGATCAGCTTCAAAGTAAGCTAAAAAGTCACTTGGTACCGGTAAGTGCGGCGCATTAATAAGTAATGAAATAGCAATTGCCACTGTCATTACAATCATTAGCGCACCAAAAATTGGGTAAAACTTAGTAATGATTTTATCAATTGGTAGCAAGGTAGCTAAAAAGTAATACGCTAAAATAGCGAGTACCCAAAAGGTATTATTTGCCAGTATTGTACCTTCAAAAAAATCAAGGTTACTTAGCAAACCTGCAGGGCTCATAATAAATACTACACCTACAAAAAACAGTAGCATGGCAGTAAATACAAGCATAAAGCCTTTAAATACGACGTTGTAATAATGGCCTGCGATTTCTGGTAGGCTTTTACCGTCTTCTTTTATACTCATTACACCTGAGAAGAAGTCGTGTACAGCGCCACCTAAAACATTACCAAGTACAATCCATACTAGTGCAACTGGTCCGTATAAAGCACCTAAAATTGGGCCAAATATTGGACCTACGCCAGCAATGTTTAAAAACTGAATTAAAAATGCTCTTACAGGGTGAATAGCTACGTAATCAACACCTTCGCTAAAGCGTTTTTGTGGTGTGTCAGCAGTTGAATCCAAACCGGCTTGTTTTTCAACAAATGGGCTGTAAAACTTATAGCCCAGTATTAAAATAGTGAGGCAGATAAAAAAGATGATCATAAAGCACGTTTCTCTTTTTGTATTTTAGTTATAGAGCGCATTGTGTGTCGCCCCGCCTTTTCAATCCGTGAATAATCGACGAACAATAACAAAGCTTCAACCCTCAAACAATAAGACGTTTAGCTAATACAATAATCGATATAAGCCACTATTTACGCAACCTGCACACTTAACGCTCCACATTGAATGTTTATTACACACGTCTTATTTTGGGCACAAAAAAAGCGGTTAAACTTTTACGTTATAACCGCTTTCACACACAATGTTTTTTAAAGTGGGTTCATAAACTCACTAATTTGTTGATGCGTTAAAGTAGGTGTTGCGCCAGAACTTTCGGCGACCATTGCTCCAACGGCACATGCAAAGTCAACGGCATATTGCGCGTCGTCGTTGCTACAAAGCTGATAAATTAACGAACCTAAAAATGAATCCCCTGCGCCAACAGTGTCAATTACGCTAATTAAATAACCTGAATTATAAAAATTCTCGCCTTTGATTGTTAATAAAGCACCGTGGCTACCTTTGGTTACACATAAGTAATCGGTATTTGTTTGCTGTGCTATAAATGCTAAATTTTGTTCAAGCGAATGAAACTTACAACCCATCGCTTTTGCTATTTCGTATAGCTCTTCATCGTTTAATTTAATAAAGTCTGCTTTATTCATTAAATCTACAAGTGTTTCTAGCTTGTAATGCGGTGCACGTAGGTTCACATCAAATACTTTAAAGTTTGCTACATCAACTAGTTGATTTAATGTTGCTAAAGACGCTTCGCTTCGCCCAATTAGGCTGCCAAATACAAATACATCGCTACTTTTAACTTTACTAAGTAACTCATCAGTAAGCGCTATATTATCCCACGCAGTATCTGCCACTATTTCATAACTTGCTGAGCCACCACTGTCGAGCGTTACCTCAACCGTACTAGTTTTTTTGTCACTATTAATAGCAATGTATTCGCAGCTTACGCCTTTGCTAGTAATTTCGCCTAGTAGCTCAGCGCCTAACTCGTCGTTGCCAACAGCGCTGATCATATCGGCTTTAATGCCTAGTGAGTTAATACGCACACACATATTAAGTGGCGCGCCACCTAGGCGTTTACCTGAATCAAAACAATCCCACAGCACTTCGCCAAAGCAGCTAACACTTACGTTTTCGCCTGATTTATGATTAATTAAAATGCTCATAATTAGTTACTCTTTTGATCAAGTACAGCCTGCATAATGGCTTTAATTTTACTATTAGGTGCATACAACGCAGCAATCGACTTTTTATATTCAGCAGTAAACGTTTCGTTATGCTCAAGCTTACCAAACAAGCTCGTTAACTTTAAAAATGCAGACGGGCTAGTTTGAGTCTCTTGCGCGTAAGAATTAAGCTCTTTGTGCATCGCATCTTGAATTTCAAGCTTTTCGCCGTTTTCACTTAAACCCTTATCGCTGTATAAACACCAAGTTGCAATAACAAGCGTTGCCAGTGATACATCTCGACCTTGTACTAGGTTTTCGTTAATTGTGGCAATTAAAAACTTAGGCAGTTTAGCTGAGCTTTCACTACAGATACGCGCTAGGCTGTCTTTAATATTAGGATTAGCAAAACGCTCTATTAACGTATCTTTGTAGCTTTCAAGGTCAATGCCTTCAAGTGGTTCAAGATTTGGCGTTACTTCTTTATCCATAAAAGCACGCAGGTATGTGGCAAATAATTCATCCGATACCGTTTCATCAATAGTGCCATAGCCATGGATTGAACCTAATAAACCAAGTACAGAATGCCCTGCATTAAGTAAACGTATTTTCATGGTTTCATAAGGCGTTACATCAGTAACAAACTGAGCACCAACAACATCCCAATTTGGACGAGAGTCACTAAATGTGTCCTCTATTACCCATTGTGTAAACGACTCACAGGTAATTGGCCACTCGTCGCTAACACCATATGCATCAACCACGTAATCAATATCACTCTTTTTAGATACCGGTGTAATACGGTCAACCATCGCATTTGGAAACGATACGTTTTGCTCAATCCACTCACTTAGGTCTTTGTCTTGCTCTGTAGCAAAGGCTAAAAGCATTTTGCGTGTTACGTTACCGTTGTGCTGAATGTTATCGCACGACTGCACTGTAAACGCGCCTTGGCCTTGCTCTTTACGCAGTTTTAACGCAGCAGTAATGTAACCAAACGCTGTAATTGGGTCGTTCGTGTTATTAATGTCGTTAATAATATCTGGATTACTGTAATCAAACTCGCCCGTTGCAGGGTTAAAGTTGTAGCCGCCTTCGGTAATAGTAAGCGACACAATTTTAGTATCGCTGTGCGCTAACTTATTAATTACCGCTTGTTTGTCCTCTGGAGCAAACAAAAAGTCGATCATTGAGCCTATTACTTTGTTATCTATTTTACCGTCTGGGTGTCTAACAGTAAGCGTATAAAGGTAATCTTGCTGCTTTAAAATATCACGCAGACCACGATTACCCTCTAAAAGGCCAACACCACATATGCCCCATTGCTCAGAGCCTGGGGTTTTTAAAAGCTCGTTAACATATACCGCTTGATGAGCACGATGAAAACCGCCCACGCCAATATGAACAATACCGGCTTTAACTACGCTACGGTCGTAGGTTGGTGTATCAACATGGCTTGGTAATTGAGCCAAGCTTTGTTGGTTTAGCCCTGTAACTAGAGCGTCAGTGTGTTGATGTTGCGTCATGGTGCGACCTTACTAAACAAAAATAAAATATAAATTACGATACTGTATTACGATAAGTAATTACGATGCTGTATTGAGTACTTTATGGCGTTTTAACGACCAGTACGCAGTAACAAAATAAATAACAGTACAAATAAAACAGGCTATTTCGAACTGCGATTTATTAGCGCTGTACATACTCATAGTTTCACTGAAAAACATTACTTGGCTGGCAAATATAAAAATAATAACCAGTGAAACCGTAGAAACCGCATTAAGTACTTTGGTAAATACAGAGCTGTCAATTACTGGCTTTGGAATATCTTTAGCTTCAGCAGCTTGATATTCTTTAATATCACGTTGCTCTTGCTCTTCTGCTTCAATCTCTTGTGTGTAATCTTCACCGGCGCCGTATTTTTTAGCTAAAAGCGTATAAATAACGATTGTGAAAATCCACGTAGGAATAAACAAGTAGTAAAACGACATTACATCAATAGCATTTAAACCAAAGCCAAACACAAGCGCTAACGCCCAAGATGCTATAGCCGGTACGCTGCGGGTAATGTTTTTATATTTAGCCCAGTAACGTGTTAGGCCAATTTTAGGAAATAACACATGTTCAGCAAACACAATGCCGCCTACTGGCACAACTAATAAGCCTGCGTAGGTAAGTAGCGGAAGCATTTGTGAAAATACAAACGGGAAACACGCAATAATCACGGTTACAACACCTACAATAGCGGTTGTGCGTTCACGTGATTGATTAACAAATATAGATTGTGCTGCAAGACCTGCACGGTAAAGGTTTGCGTTAGCTGTAGTCCAACCGGCAATAATTACAATAACAAAGCCAGTCCAACCTAATGCATGGTATGCAACATCGCCCGGATCAAGTGATGAAATAGTTGTTTTAAGTAATACCGCAACACCTGCGCCCATAATACCGGCAGAGATCCACGCTAAGTAATGACCAAAAAACATGCCCACGCCAGAAAACAAGCCATAGCTTTTGCGTTTAGCAAATCTAAAAATAGCCATGTCGATTAAACCAAAGTGAGTAATTGAGTTAGCAGCCCATGCAAAGCCAATCACTTCTAATAGGCCAATGCCTTTTTCACCATCGGCATTGGTGCCCGTCCATATGGAGGAGTCGCCTATGGTCATAAAGTCGCTAAAGCTAGTTAAAGAGGTAGAACCTAATACGTGATTTGAAAGCTCAGGGAATAACGCGAACGAACCTGCAATAAATATAACAAATAGCCACGGCGCGCACAGTTTCGAAAAGTCAGCAACCGTAGAAAAGCCATACATCGCAACAAACACAACAATAGAGCCAACAGCTAAAACAATGGCTACAAACCAAAAGCTATTTGGATACCAATCAAGTTGCGCAGGTATATCAAACAAAAACCGCACGGCGGTGGAGGATACCGTGATCATGGCGGCCGATATAACACTAAAAATAACCACGTTAGCCCAGTTATAGAGCTTGGTCATTGAGTTACCAGCGATTTTGTTTAAGTAGTTATATAAACTTAAGCGGGTTTCTACTGCAATGGGTGCAGTAATCAGCCACCAAGAACACATTGCTAACAGGTTACCTATTAATAAACCCAGTAGAATGTCGATGGTTGAAGCGCCTAATGCAACAAACGTTGCACCAATAACAAATTCAGTAGCCGCAACATGTTCGCCAGCATATAGCCCTGCAAAATGTTTCCAGCCATGAAGCTTATTATTAGCAACAGGAAGTTGCTCTTCGTTTACATCTTTAAATGTTTGTGTGTGTGGACTCGTTGCCATGGTATTTCCTATTGTTAACAGCAAAGTATTTAATACCTAAATACTTTGCCTTTTATAATTTGGCTTATAAACGCATGATGTTTTGCCATGTTTTGTTTTATTTTTAGTAAAGCAAAACCATCTACATTTATATTTTGCGTTTGCTTGCCTGTCAGTGAGTAAGGCGAGCAAATCGCGTTTAAAACTTGGTGTATTTAAAAAGCCGCGTGTTTACTGCTTTTTAAGTGCAGGGTATGCACTAAAAAAATCTTGCCAATGCGTTAAATGATCAACATTTGGGTAAGCACTGTGCACATGATTAACAGAGCCTTGCATATGTTGCCCACCGCTGTAATGCAGTACTTGCATGTTGGCGTCAATTCCTGCATTTACGCCGGCTTTACTGTCTTCAATCACTAAACAATGCTCTGGCTTTACACCCATTTTTTTAGCTGCATGTAAAAATAAATCGGGTGCTGGTTTGCCACGCTTAACTTCGCTGCTGGTAAAAACCGTATCGCTAAAGTACTTACTTAAACTCACTACGCTCAACGCTTTTGCGGTGCGTGCTGGGCTGCTGCTAGTAGCTATACAAATAGGCACAGCTAAATTGTTAAGTACGTCTTTTATACCGTCAGTCGTGGTTAGCCCGGTTTCAAATTCGTTTAACAGTGCTTCGCGGTAGTCACCTTCAAAGCTTTCAGGAAGAGTGACATTAAATGCATCCGCTATTTTTTGGCTTACTGTTTTAAAGTTGCAGCCTAAAAAGTGTTGCTGTACATAAGCACGGTCAATCTCAACGCCTTTTTCAACAAGCATATTAATGAGTACTTGTGCGCTTAAAATTTCGCTATCAATAACAACGCCATCACAATCAAATATCACTAGCTCAATGTTAGTATTCATCTTGTCACCTTATTAAAACTGTTTGGTTTAGCTAATTTAAGTATAACGAGTTAAGCGCGATTAATATTGTGCAGCTTTTTAGTGCAACCCAATAATGAGCATAAGCCCACCGATTGAGCATATTCCCTTTATTGCACGAATATGTCAACACACTGTAAGTATAAAACGCACCAGCTTGGTGAAAATACACTCAGATAAAACTAAAAACCTTTGTATTTAATCAACTTTATAAAAGCATATTGCGACCAAGGTCGTAGTAAAAAAATTCCGTTAACGTAAAAAGTGCTCCTGTTAATTTATTTCATCTATTTTACAAATCACATCAATCTAATTAATCAGTTTTACCGAAGTTAATAAAATCAATACTATCGTTAACAGATTAACAGCCTGCACCACTGCCGGCACTTTTAAATAGATGAGGTCGACAATGAATACTCAAATAAACAAAACAAAATTAACACTAACTGCACTAGCACTTGCAATGGCATTACCGGCAAGCGCAGCAACAACACTTACTAAAGATAACGGCGCAGCTGTTGGCGACAACCAAAATTCAATTACTGCAGGCGAACGTGGCAGTGTATTACTAGAAGACGTGCAACTAATTCAAAAACTACAACGCTTTGCACGTGAGCGTATTCCTGAGCGTGTTGTGCATGCTCGTGGTACTGGCGCACACGGTGTGTTTGTAGCATCAAAAGAGCTAGACGATTTAACAATTGCAGCACCGTTTGCACAAGCAGGTAAAGAAACAGACGTATTTGTTCGCTTTTCATCTGTAATCCACTCTAAAGGTAGCCCAGAAACACTGCGTGACCCGCGTGGCTTTGCAACTAAGTTTTACACAGACCAAGGTAACTGGGATTTAGTAGGTAATAACTTACCTGTGTTCTTTATTCGTGATGCAATCAAATTTCCAGACATGGTGCACTCTTTAAAGCCATCTCCGGTTGATAACATTCAAGATCCTAACCGTGTATTTGACTTTTTCTCACACGAACCAGGTTCTACACAAATGCTAACGTGGGTTTACAGCGACTACGGTACACCAGCAAGTCTTCGTAAAATGGACGGTTGGGGTGTACATGCATACAAAATGATTAATAAATCGGGTGATGTTAAATACGTTAAGTTTCATTGGGTAAGCCAGCAAGGCATTGATAACCTTGACGCAAAAGAAGTGGCAAAAGTACAAAGCCAAAACTTTCAGCATTTAACACAAGATTTATACACTGAAATAAACAGAGGCAATTTCCCTAAATGGGATCTGTACATTAAAACGCTTGATCCATCGCAACTTGATGACTTTGATTACAACCCGTTAGATGCAACAAAAATGTGGTTAGACATTAAAGAAACTAAAGTAGGAACAATGACCTTAAACCGTATGCCAACTAACTTCTTCCAATCTACGGAACAAGTAGCAATGGCACCGGCAAACATTATTCCAGGTATTGAGCCTTCAGAAGACCGTTTATTACAAGGTCGTATGTTTTCTTACGCTGATACACAAATGTACCGCCTAGGTGCTAACCACCAGCAATTGCCAATTAACCGTGCAAAAGTTGAAGTGGTTAACTACAACCAAGACGGCGCAATGAACTACGGGAACACGACAAGCAATGTGAACTACCAGCCAAGCCAAGAAAACGTAGCTGAAAACCCAATTGCACGTAGAAGTAACACAGAGCTTAAAGGCTTTGTACAACAAGCCGCGATTAAAAAGCAGCAAAACTTCGCGCAAGCAGGTGTTATATACCGTGGTTTTAGCAAGCAAGAACGTACAAACCTAATTAATAACCTAGCAGGCGATTTAGGCAAAGTGCAAAACAGCAGTGTTAAACACAAAATGCTTAGCCACTTTTACAAAGCAGATAGTGAGTACGGTACACGCTTAACTAAAGCTGTAAACGGCGATATTAAAATGGTTAAACAACTTGCAGCTAACTTATAAGCAACTAGTTAAAAGCAATTAGTCCCAACTAAATAGCTATTTAAACCACAACCATGAGGGAGGGAAAACCCCTTCCTCCTTTTATACAAGGCAATGGTTATGCGTAATTTATTAATTATAGTCGCTCTACTACTGAGCTTTACCAGTAGCGTTTACGCTCAAAATACCCCAAGTACACAAACACCCAGTACGCAAGTTGAAAGCCAACATTCTGCAAAAACACAATACCAAAGCTTATTTGCTTATTACTTTGCCGCAGCACGTACAAACGACACCGCTGTAATAGAGCAATTTGTAGATGCCGGTATTCCTATCGACAGTTACAACAATAAAGGTTACACCGCATTAATGATTGCCACCTATCATGGCAATAAAAACACGGTAAACACGCTTTTGCACTTAGGCGCTAATGCCTGTTTAGAAGATAACCGAGGTAACACAGCGCTTATGGCTGCTATTTTTAGAGGTGAATTTAGTATAGCTAAAACACTTGTATCACTTGATTGCGATAACGCGCATCAAAACAAAGCCGGTCAAACAGCCGAGCAGTTTGCACAAACATTTGGTCAACAAAAAGTTATAGAGTTACTAGCAAAGGTAAATAATGCAAAATAATCTGCACGCAACAAAAAGCCCTAAAATAATAGGGCTACTTTGTTTATTAAAATTTACTGCTTAATTTTAATAGTCATCCTCATTACTTAATTAATTCACGTTAAAAACGATACGTTACTGAAGCACCTAACGTTTGAGGATTCACTACCGCAACATAACCTGTTGGGTAGGGACCACTTGCAGGTTCAACTGACGTAAATGCTTCTTCATCTAATGCATTATTAATAAAAGCACTCACCAACCAATGATCGCTGTTATAGCTTATTGTTGCACGCGTAATTGTATAACCTCCGGCAACACGCTCTTCTGTATTAGTTAAATCTCCATAGTAATCGTCTACATAATTAGCGCTCACATTTAACTTTAAGCTATCTGTAAACCAATGCGATAACCCTAAACTTGCAGTTAGCTCTGGTGCTGAGTTTAATTCGTTACCCACTGCATCTGAATAAGTCGCTGATTCATCTATTTTAGTTTTTAACAAACCTAGCCCTGCATGTAACTGCCATTGCTCATCTAACATGCTATATGCTTCAAGCTCTAAGCCATAGCTATGTGCATCGTCAATATTAGTGATTTTTCGACTTGAGCTTAAGGCTTGATAACCATTAAAGTTATTGTAAAAAATATTAGCACTAATATTTAAATCACCATTATTTAGTACGCTACGCGAGCCTACTTCATAGGTATTTACTGATTCTTGCTCGTAGTAATAATATTCTTGTGCAGCAAAATCTAAGGCACCACCACCAGCGTTATAACCACGGCGAGCACTTGCCGATAAGGTAGTGTTGTCAGTTACTTTATATTGAACAGCTACCGTAGGTAGTTTTATCGTATTAGAATTATCTAATTGCTCAACTAATCTGCTGCCACCAAAAGCCATATCAAAATTACGAAGTTGTTCTTCACGCTCAACTCGCAGCCCCGCTGTTAACGTAAGCTCATTTGTTAACTCAAAGCTTGTTTCGCCATAAATTGCTTTAGAGTCACTACTATCGTCACCAAAATAATTGGTTGCACCAACGCTTTTAAAGTCTTGTTCACGGTCAAAATAAGCAATACCTACAAAACCCGAATAAAAATCACTATTTAAGCCAAAATTTAATTTACTATCAATTGTGATATTTTTTTCATCCATAGAAATATCAGACTCCGCACTGGCAAGTGCCTCATATGCTTCGTAGCCCCAGTCATAATCCATATAAGCGAGTAATATATCGAACGAAAAGTTATCATTTATTTTATAATCAATATTTACCTGAGTCGTGTCTGACTGGGTATCCATATCGCGCTGAAATAACGGCACATAATCAAACGGTTCATCACCTTCAAAGTACTTACGACCTGTATTACCCTCTTCACTGTAGGTAGAGTAAGTTAGCTGTACAGCTAAATCTGTTGTTGGGGTATACAGTAATTTTGCACGCGTGCTACTGGTATTAAGCTTATTTAAGTTTTTATCTGTTGGATTGGTTTCATGTATCGTAGGATTGCTAAAGGTTTCACCATTTACATATTGAGTAGACAAACGAAATGCTAGTACATCCTCAATTAAAGCCCCTGAAACAACCGCGGCTGTATCAAGATAACTATCTTGATTTCTATACCCAACGCGTACAGCACCTTCAAAATCTTGTGTTGGTGCTTTGGTTGTCATATAAACTGCACCACCAATGCTATTACGACCATTGCTAGTTGACTGCGGTCCACGGTATACCGCTATTTGATCTATATCCCACAAACCTGTATCACCGGTTAAATCAGCTACAAACGGCTGACTTACACCATCAACAAGCGTTGATACTCTTACTTTAGAGCCACCACTAAATGAGTTAAAACCTGTTGCACCACCATTACCCGACACACCGCGCATGTCTGGCACGGCTCCAGTAAGTACCACTACATTTGCCATTTCTGCCAAAGCTTCTGAAACAGAACCTAGTTGTCCATTTTCTAATAGTGACTTATCTACCACTGCAACTGATGTAATCGTATCTTTGAGTGACCTTTCGATTTTTTCGCCTGTTACAATAATTGTATCTATTGATTCGCGACTTGTTTCATCAGCAAATGCATTGCTTTGAGCCAACAACAAAGAGCTTGTAATCAGTAGTGAAAGTTTATTAGGCTTAAATGAAGCTACCACAGTTATTTCCTTTTATGGATAGTTGTTTTATTTTTCGAAAAAATAGCACAAACACACACTTGTTGCAATTGAGTTTAGTTATCATTTAGAATAGCATCATCATTAATAAGTGTTTTAATTTATGTTGCAACTTACCCTTTCTCTTATTTTATTTACTGCTACATCCCTGTTTTATCTTAGTAACCGCCACCAACGACTTCTAAGCAAACCCATTAACAAAAGCTGGCGCAAGCTCGCATTTATCCTTTTTGTTATTGCAATACCATTAGCCTTATATGCTTTTTCTAATGCGGCAGCCGTATTTTTTATCATTTTAATGATAATGCTCGCTTTAATAATAATTCCGCTCGTAAGCCTGATTAAACACAAGGAAGTAAAATAATGTCATCTGCAAAAAGGCAAAAAATAAAACCAACTTGGCTTGGCAAAAGTTTAGCTGGTTGTTTTTTAGGGCTAGCGCTAGCGTTTATTCTCGTTGCTTTTTTTGCATGGTACGGAGCGGGAGGCATAGATGCGCCCGACAAAGTGCAATTTAATATGTGGATGATACCCATTTTATGGTTAACTATTTTTAGCTTCACCTACCTGTTTAGTTCAGCAAAAAATGCTTGGCTGACACTTGGGGGCTTAAATATAACGCTATATAGTTTATTTATAATTTTAAGGAATTGGCTATGAGAGTAAGAGCCGATATTTTGCGTACCTACCAAGGCGTGCATACATGGACAGGAATAATTGCAGGTTTAGTACTTTTTATAGGTTTTTATGCTGGTAGTTTAACCATGTTTAAACACGAATTAGCGCAGTGGGCAAATCCCGCCAGTGCACCAGTGACTAAACCACAAACTAACAATCACCAAACATTAGTTGATCAAGCAATAGCTAAGTACCCTGAGCAAATGGGTAATGGTTTTTCTCTCGATTTATTAACAAATCAAGCGCCACTATCTTGGTATAGCCAAGGTAAAGAGCGCGGAATGAAACTTGATAATCAATTACAGGTGCTCTATCTAAACCAGCAAAATGATCTTGTAATACAGCAACAAAGTGAGAATAAACTTGCAGATTTAATAGATTACTTACATCGAACCGCAGGGTTTGCAGGCGAAATTGGGCACGACCAATCAGGCGTATATATACTCGGTATAGCATCTGCGCTGTACTTTTTAGCATTAGTGTCTGGCGTAATTATTTTACTACCTACGCTTGTAAAAACCTTTTTTGCGATTCGAAAAGAAAAAGGCGCCAGTCGCTTTTGGCTCGATAGTCATAATTTAGTTGGGATCGCCAGCTTGCCTTTTCATTTAATTATAGCGTTTACTGTGGTGGTATTTGCATTTCATGATCTGGTTTATGATGGTCTATCAGCATTTTATGACGATAAATCCTTTTTTCAACGGCCTGCTCCAGCAGCACATAATTATCATATTGCAAACTTACCAAGCATAAATAAGCAGCTCCTAGCGGCAAAAAACTACGCCCCAGGTTATGAGCCAATTCATATTACATTTAGTCGTTTAAATACAAACAGTCCGACTGCAACATTAAAAATGAGTAATAGCAGCGCTGTTGTTCGCGGACCTGATACCGACTACTTATTCTTACACCCCTATACATTAAAAGTACTTAACTCAAGCTATCCGCAAGGAGATGATGGTGTTTGGGGTAATATAGTAGGAAGTTTCTTTTCACTTCACTTTGGTACTTATGGAGGTGAATGGGGACGTTGGGGATATTTTGTTATGGGGCTACTTGGCGCATTCTTATTTTACTCTGGTAACTTATTATGGCTAGACAAGCGCTTTAAACAAGATGCCAACAAACGAAGTACACGATTTATGGCAAATTTAACAATTGGTGTTTGCTTAGGGTCAATGATTGCAGTGGTTGCCACTTTATTACAAGCTAAATGGACTAACCAATATATGGGTAACGCAAATTACAGCTATCTCTATAGTTACTATTTGGTATTTTTTGCCTTTGTTGCTTATACCTTTTTTAAAGGAACTCACCACGCTAGCTATTGGGGCTTAATGGGTATTGCACTTTTATCTGCTGGTATGGGGGGGTCAACACTTATACAGGCTTTATTAGCTGATGATTTTTTAAAATATTATCAAAGCGGTTTTGTTGATATTAGCGCTGCAGTATTTGCATTAATATTTTATTATTGTGCAAAAAAAGTTAGAAATAAATCAGTAAGCTATGCAGTTATACCTGCAAAATTATAAAGAAAAACTTAATGAGGCGTATTGCACGCCTCATTAAAGGTATAAATTTAGATTTAAAATATAAAATCATTAAATATCAGTGTTTTATAAGCATTAGCTAAAGTAGATTAGTTTACTGTGCGTTTAGGCTTTTCTCGCGTTACAAAGTAGCAAATTAGCGAGCCCACTGTTACCAGCACAACCCCCTGCCAAAACGAAGCACTCAGCGTAATAGATAAATACAACGCCGAAATAATAGTAGAAAACACCGGTGTAAAGTACGAAAGCGTTCCCAACAGCATTAAGTTACCGCCAATAATAGCTTGATTCCACAGTGCATAACCGCTCCCCACGACTACACCAGCTAATAGCAACGTTATGCTTGAGCTGAGTGAAAACGTTAATGGCGCTTCATTACTAAGACCATATTGCGCCCACAAACTCATTGCCGTAACCGCAAAAAATAACGTAATGGCATTTTTACCATTACTCAGCTTTTGCGTTACTACGCAATAAATAGCCCATATAAACGCTGCAGCTAATGCCATTAAGTAAGTAGCAGGATTATCAGCAAAGTTAGTAACAAGCGTATCGAGTGACATTTTTTGATCGCCCGTAATACACCAAGCAACGCCTAAAAAAGCAATGATCATGCTTGGGTAAACCCAGAAATTTACTTTTTTACGGCCAATAATAATAGAGAGCAGTATAGTCAGCGTGGGCCATAAATAATTAATAACCGCCATTTCCATTGCCTGATGACGGCTATTTGCCATACCAATAGAAAGCGCCAAGCAAATTTCGTACGCTACAAATAATAAAGTACCTACTCCCAAGTAACGTTTCGAAAACCCACTAAACTTAGGCACTCCCATAACCAAAATTAAAAATATCGCACTGACAGAATACATAGCCGCCGCACCACCAATAGGGCTAAACAACTCAGAAATATCTCGTAGTAATGCAACTAAGCAACTCCACAGTAATATGGCCGCGACTCCATAAAGCGTGTATTTATTTTTGCTTAAAAACTCCATATTAAACCTAAAGTACTACTCGTAAATTTGAAACTAAACTAACAGTAATTATTTAATTAAACAATCAAGGTTAATAGCTTAAACCTCTCGTTTGTTTTTAGCATTCACCCTTTTTAGTAATTGACCTTTTGGTCAGTAAAGCTACAATCAATCAATACGTTAAACACGCAAACTTTATAATGACCACACAAATAAAGCCAAATAAAAAAGAAGTCACACGCGAGAAAAACCAAAAACTAATTTTAGATGCCGCCGAGCAATTGTTTTCGCAATTAGGTTACGACGGAGCAAGTATGAGCATGGTTGCTAAAGAAGCGCAGGTGCCAAAAGCTAATATTTTGTATTACTTTAAAAGTAAGGATGGTCTGTACGAGTCTGTGATTGACCGCATAATAGCTAATTGGAACTTAGGGCTCGATAACGTCACAATTAACGACGATCCAGCTACCGTGCTTTATAACTATATTAAAAGCAAAGTAATACTGGCCGTAAATCAGCCAATGCAATCTCGCTTATTTGCCAGTGAAATACTGCGCGGTGCACCCTATTTACAAAACTACTTTAGAACCAATACCCGCCCTTGGGTTAAACAAAAGGTTGATGTACTTCAAGCATGGATGGACGCTGATAAAATGGATAAGGTTGATCCCTACCATTTGCTCTTTACTATTTGGTCTACCACGCAATATTACGCCGACTTTCAGGCTGAGGTTTTACTCGTAATGAACAAATTAGAGTACGGCGAAACCGATGTGGCACAAATTACGCAATCAATTGCCCACATAATTTTAAAAGGTATTGGTCTTAAAATACCTGAGCAAAGTGAGACTTAACCCATGACATCCTTTACTACACCCGATTTATTTGACGATCATCGCGATAACGTGCAAGTAGCAGACAGCGGCCTTTATCACTTTGGTAAAAAAACCACGTTTTATGGCAAAGTAGTTACCGTTACCTGCCCAGAAGACAACTCTTTTGCCGCCGATATATTGCATGAAAATGGTGAAGGTAAAGTATTGGTTATAAACGGGTTTGCGAGCAAACGCTTTGCGTTTATAGGCGATATTATGGCTGAGCGTGCCCTAAATAATGGCTGGGAAGGCGTAATAATAAATGGCTGTTGCCGAGATATAGAAATACTTGCCACGATGAACTTACCTGTAATGGCGCTAGGCTCTACACCGCGTAGTACCTTAAAGCGCGGCTTTGGTGATAAAAACCAAGCTGTTACCATGCTTAGCACCACTATTGAACCTAACAATTGGGTTTACGCCGATATTAACGGTTTAATCATCAGTAAAACGCCCCTTATTTAGCACTCAAAACCATATAAATAGAGACCAACTTGGTGCACCTTCGCACCAAATTGGTTTGTTTTAACTCATTTTTAATGTCACTATTTTTATAGCCCACATTTATAAACCTCATACAGCCCACCAAACCCTGACCAATTGGACAGGATTTTAATTTATGGCATTCCTCTTGCTTAGTCTAAACACTATAAAATCAAAACTACCGATTAAAAAGCGGAGCTTTAGCAATTGCATTAAATTAGTGATCTATTATAACGCGAAGAAAATAGCGCAATAACAAGGCAAAAATTATGACATATAGTTGTTCTCTATGAATAATTTTTAACGAAGTAAGTGCGCTATTTAATCCGATAGAATGATCATGTTTTTAATAAAATTGGTATTAAAATAATAATAACCAGCCCGCTTTCTAATCACTCTTAACTTAATAAGTAAGTACTTGGTCAGTTTTATAATAATGAGCTGCAAATGAGTGATAAAAAAAACAACAAAAGTATATTTTGCAATCACGGTCCTACCCTGTGGCAAACAAACCAATCTGGTCTACTTGCAAACAATCGCTTAGCCGTAAAAGATGTATTTGCAGTAAAAGGCGAGCGTAATAGTGCTGGCAATCCACATTGGTTTAAAACAGCTAAACCGGCTCAAAATACGGCAAGCTCGGTTAATAAGCTCATGACCGCTGGTTGTAACTTTATAGGCTTTACCCACACAGACGAACTGGCTTATAGCTTAGAGGGTAATAATATACATTATGACGCTGCGCAAAATCCTAAATTAAAAGGGCATGCTTGCGGTGGTTCGAGTATGGGTTCGGCAGCAGCCGTTGCTGCTAACTTAGCCGATATTGGCTTAGGCACCGACACTGGCGGCTCAATTAGGATACCCGCCAGCTATTGTGGTTTATATGGCATAAGGCCAAGCCATAACGTGATTGAAAAAGACGGCCTAATACCGTTGGCTCCCCCTTTTGATACCATAGGTTGGCTTACCCTGAGCGCCGAGCTATTAAGCGATGTAGGTAATGTACTGTTGCCACAACAAGCTATTAATAACGTTGATACCTTAGTTATTTGTGAGCCGTTATTTGAACTCGTTGACCCTGCTTTACAAGCCCCACTGGGTAAGCTTTTAGAAAAAACCAAACCTTATTTTAATCATCATATCGATTTTAAGCTCCCCAAAAGCACCCTGCTAAGTGAGCTTGCCGATACCTTTAGAGTATTACAAGGTCGTGCGATTGCTAAAACGCACCGAGACTGGCTTGAACTCCCAGATCAGCTTTCTCATTTTGCGCCAGCAATTGCGGCTCGTTTTAAAATGGCACTGGCTTTAACCGAGCAAGAAGAACAAGAGGCGTTAAAAATACAGCACGAGTGGCAAACAATAGTCGCTAAAAACCTAAACAAACACAGCTGCTTATTTTTACCCACCACACCCACAACCGCACCTAAATTAGGCGCCGACACAAGCGCCTTACGCATGCAAATTATTACGCTTTCGGCAATTGCGGGCCTTAGTGGCTCAGCGCAAGTGCATTTACCGCTGGCTGATTTAGCAAATGATCACCCTTATGGTTTTTCATTAATGATGACCCACGGTAACGATAAAAGCCTACTTGCTTGCGTTAAGCACCTAGCTGCACACTTTAAACAGGACACACCGACATGACCACACACAATATTGCATTTACCGCGTCTCATTTTTCGGCCACTGAGGCGGGTATAAATATACTAAAACAAGGCGGTACAGCTACCGAGGCTATGGTAGCCGCTGCCGCTGCGATTAGCGTTGTGTATCCACATATGAACTCAATTGGTGGCGACAGCTTTTGGCTTATCGATAACCCAAATCAAAAAACGCCCACAGCTATTGACGCCTGCGGCCGCGCAGCAACTAATACAACGGCCTATAACACGCTCACGCAAATACCAGAGCGCGGCGGATTAAGCGCACTAACTCAAGCGGGTACAATACGCGGTTGGCAAAAAGCGCTTGAACTAGATGAGCACGCAGCACTACCACTGTCAAAAATTTTAGCACCCGCTATTGAGCTTGCGCGCGAGGGTTTTACCGTAACAAAAAGCTTGCAAGCAGGCTGCGAAAAGCTAGCCGCTGTTAACAATACTAATGACGCGTTTAAAAACCTCTACATATCCAATGGTAACCCCTTGCAAGCAGGTCAACATTTTAAAAACCCTAAACTTGCAGCAACGTTTGAATACTTAGCAAAACATGGTTTAAACGCATTTTATGAAGGCGCACTTGCTAACTCATTTGCCGCCGACTTAGCAAAAGCAGGCAGCTCAATCACCGCAGGTGATATTGCAAATACAAAAGCCGAGGTCGTTACTGCGCTAAATGCTAACTTATCAGGTATTGATTGCTACAACTTACCCGCGCCAACACAGGGCGTGCATTCACTACAAATAATTGGTGCCGTAAATAAGTTAAAGCATTTAGCTAAAACCGATGCCGACTGGACGCACTTAATTGTTGAGGCAACTAAACAAAGCTTTACGCATCGCCCTACCCTTTGGGCTGATCCTGAAGTATTAGGGAATGATTATAAAAAAGCACTAACTGATGATCGCTTAAGCCAACTTGCTAACAATATTGATATGAGTAAAGCCAAACATTGGCCATTTAACGCAGAGCCTGGCGATACTGTATGGATGGCAGCCAGAGATAAAAACGGGCAATTAGTCAGCTTTATTCAAAGTATTTACTGGGAATTTGGCAGCGGAATATTAATGAGTGAAGGCGGCTTTGTGTGGAATAACCGAGGTTTAAGCTTTAGTTTAAGCAATGAAGATATTGATGCGAGTAACAATAATAATGCCCTTGCGCCAAATAAAAAGCCGGCTCATACACTTAACCCAGCACTGGCAAAGTTTAGCGATGGTCGTCGACTCGCTTACGGAACAATGGGCGGTGAAGGGCAGCCACAAACCCAAGCCGCTGTTTTTGCAGGCTACGCATGGCGAAATAAATCAATAAAACAAGCGATTAGCGACCCTCGTTGGTTACTTGGACGTACATGGGGCGATACAAGTACAAATTTAAAAATTGAAAAAGGGTTAGTTTTTCATATAGAACATGAATTAAATCAACGTGACCACGATTGGGTAAGCGTTGATAATAATAGCGAAATGATGGGGCACGCTGGGGCTATTTTAGATACACCTACAAGCCTTGAAGCTGCAACAGATCCTCGTTCAGATGGACGTGCAACAGTAACTACAGCAGGAACACAATGTCAGAAATAATAAACCAATGGCCAATAGTAGCGGCCTTAATAGCAACCGGTATTTTTGCCGGAATTTTAGCAGGACTTTTTGGTGTAGGCGGCGGTATTGTTATCGTACCTGTGCTGTATTTTTTACTGCAAGGTTTTGGCGTAAGCCCAGAGTCGGCAATGATGATAGCCACCGCCACATCACTTGCAAGCATAGTACCTACTTCGCTTTCATCTATTCGCTCGCATCATAGCAAAGGAAATATTGACCTTGCGCTAATAAAATACTGGGCACCGTTTATATTAGTTATGGCGGTAGTCGGTAGTATTATTGCTCATTCCGTTCGCGGTAACGCATTAGTGCTCATGTTTGCCTGCATTGCCATTTTGGTAAGCCTTAATATGTTATTTAGAGCCGGCGCACCCGCGCTTGTAAAACAACTGCCAGGTAAATTTGGTCAAGGCGTTATGGCAAGTATTGTAGGTGGTTTGTCGGTAATGATTGGCATAGGTGGCGGTACTATTGGCGTACCTATGCTAAACGCATTTAATGTACGCGCCCATGTTGCAGTAGGAACTGCGGCCGTTTTTGGTTTATTGATTGCGCTACCAGGTGTTATTACCTTATTAAGTATTGGCACAACGCCAACCGATGCTCCCCTAGGTACGTGGGGGTTGGTTAACCTCCCTGCCTTTTTCCTTATTATTCCGCTGACTATTTTATTTGCACCTATTGGCGTAAAAATTGGTAGCAAGCTGGATCAAAAACAACTAAAACGCGCTTTTGCCGTTGTCTTAATGATAACCGGCATTCGCATGCTCATTCAGACTCTGGGAGCCTAAAATATGTTTAATAACACGCAAGTTCAAACCTTAAACCCACCACAGCGTTTATTAATGGGACCAGGCCCTATTAATGCAGATCCTCGTGTTTTACGTGCTATGTCGGCGCAACTTATAGGTCAATACGACCCAGTAATGACCGGTTTTATGAACGAAACCATGGCGCGTTACCGCGAAATTTTTAAAACTAAAAACGAATGGACCATGCTAATAGATGGCACATCGCGCGCAGGGATTGAAGCCGTATTATGCTCAATTTTACGCCCAGGCGATAAAGTACTAGTACCAATTATGGGGCGCTTTGGTCACCTACTTGCTGAAATAGCAGAACGCGTTGGCGCAAAGGTGCACACAATAGAAGTACCGTGGGGCGAAGTGTTTACGCCTGAACAAATCGAAAAAGCCATTGTTGATGTAAAACCACATGTGCTTGCTATGGTACAAGGCGATACATCCACCACCATGAACCAACCTCTTGAGCATATTGGTGATATTTGCCAAAAGCACGATGTACTATTTTATTGCGATGCCACCGCCTCTATTGTGGGTAACGAACTTCCTGCCGATGAGTGGAAACTCGATGCACTTTCTGTTGGCCTACAAAAGTGTTTAGGCGGACCTTCTGGGTCTGCGCCATTAACACTAAGCGACAAATGCGCCGAGTGGATCCAAAAACGTAAAAAGGTAGAAGCAGGCATTCGCACAGCCAATCATATCGACGGCACAGAGCCCTTTGTACGCTCTAACTATTTTGATTTAGGTATGATCATGAATTACTGGGGAGAGGAGCGCCTAAATCATCATACCGAAGCCACCAGCATGCTGTATTGCGCCTCAGAATGCGCCCGCATAGTAATTGAAGAAGGCGTAGATAACTGCGTAGCACGCCACAAATTACATGGCGATGCCATGCTAACAGGCATTCAAGCACTGGGCTTAAATGTATTTGGCGATTTAACGCATAAAATGAACAACGTACTGGGTGTTTATATACCCGAGGGCATTAATGCCGATCACGTACGCGGGCAAATGCTAACCGATTTTGGAATAGAAATTGGCACCTCGTTTGGGCCACTTCATGGCAAAATTTGGCGTATTGGCACTATGGGCTACAACGCCCGAAAAGATACCGTACTACAAACACTTGCAAGCCTAGACGCTTGTTTGCATGCCAACGGTTACAAAGGTCCTAAAGGCGAAGCCGCCATTGCCGCCCTCACTCACTATAAATAAAAAAAGGATTTAGCATGACGATTGTAAGCCCCCTTTTAAAGCCTTTGTTAAACAAAGAACTTGCTGATGAATACGCAACACGCGCTTTATCTCGCTGTAAGACCCTCAGCGCACTATCGCAAATGCAAGGTGGTATTCACCGTGTGTACTTATCAAAAGAGCACAAAGAGTGTAACGCCGTTACTGCATCGTGGATGGTTGAGGCAGGCATGCAATCGTGGCAAGACGAAGTGGGCAACCTTTGGGGTCGGCTAAAATCATCAAACCCATATGCTAAACGTTTAATTATAGGATCGCACCTCGACACCGTACCAAACGCAGGTGCGTTTGATGGTATTTTAGGTGTACTACTGGGGATAGAAATTGCAGCGCTTGCACATAAGTTAAAGCTCGACCTGCCCTTTCATTTAGATGTAGTGGGCTTTTGCGATGAAGAAGGCACTCGCTTTGCCACTACTTTAATTGGCTCAAAAGCCCTCGCTAACGAATTTGACCCACAGTGGCTAAACATTGAAGACACAAACGGCATAACTATGCGCCAAGCCATGCTCGACTTTGGCTTAAATCCCAACGACTACGCAAAAGCTGCACTTAATAAAAATGAATTACTAGCTTACTGGGAAACTCATATTGAACAAGGCCCTGTACTCGAATCGGTTAATCAGGCGTTAGGCGTTGTAACTGCAATAGCAGGAGCAAAGCGCGCCATGCTTACCCTAACAGGGCAAAGCGGTCATGCGGGTACAACGCCAATGAATTTACGTCAGGATTCGTTAGCAGGCTGCGCCGAATTAGTAATCGAAATTGAAAAACTAGCAAGCAATGCTAAAAATGGCGAAGTTGCCACCGTAGGGCAAATACAGTCTCGCCCCGGTGCAACAAACGTGATTGCAGGTAAAACAACCATAAGCCTAGATGCACGCGCACAGAGCGACACCGATCTCGCTAACTTACTAAGCGCCATACAAAGCAGCGCTCAATCTATAGCAAGCAAACGCAATTTAACACTTGATTGGCAATGGACGCATGCCGCCGGTGCCGTAGCGTGCGACACCACTATTCAGCATTTGTTTTCAAGCGCATGTAAACTCAACAACCAAGCATCGCCTTCACTTGCCTCAGGCGCTGGGCACGATGCAATGGCAATCGCTCCTATTTGCCCCGTTGGCATGTTGTTTATACGCAGCCCTGGCGGTATAAGCCATCACCCAGCAGAAGCGGTTATAGACCGCGATGTAACAAAGGCACTCAGTGTAATGTACAGCGCGCTCGTACTTTATGTAAAAGGGTTTGAGTAATTTTAAGGTAATCGAGTAAACCAAGTATATTAACTTGGTATGCTTAGGGGCTTAAACCTCCTCAAAGTCATTTGGAGGTTATTACTGAAGGCAGGTAAATGCAGGAAAACACAGGAATATACGTTATTTAAAGTAGCTTTATCGAGCTGCCCTTTGCTCTTTTAGGCTAAGGCGTTTATGTGAGCTATATACATGTTGAATGTTTGTACCATTGACCAAATATGCATCCATTTCAACGGTAATTAAACCCGATAATGGCTTGATTTCTAGAACACCCAACTCACCTAAATTTGCAGATAGTAAAGTATTATTCCTAATAGCTAACAAAGTTTTGTCAGTATCTCGTAAGTCACCATTCACATATAATTTAGCACCACTAAACCAAGCGTTAATTATTTTAACTTTGATTGACTTAACGGTAAATTCAAAGGGTTTTCTCATCAGATCTCCATATTCAGAAAATGTAATTATTATACTTTGTGTTCTTATGTATTTGGCGCACAACCACTTTCTTTTAATACCCGCTTAGTTGATGCTGGGTAATTTTTTAGTGCAGCCAAAGGGCGAATTGGCCGCTGAACCAAATTACCTGAGCAGTTTGGGCACACGTTATTTAACACCGTTTGAGCACAGCCAGAACAAAATGTGCATTCAAATGAACAAATAAAAGCCTCTGTGGACTGTGCAGGTAGATTCTTATCACAACATTCACAATTAGGTCTTAAATCTAGCATTTAGAGCTCCCTTTTATCCACCCAATGCTGAGTAAATATCGACTACCTTTTATAACTTTTGATACCTGATGCTCACTTACATCAGGGCGGAATAGCTTAACTCGCTTTGTTTCAAATATCGGATTAGTGCAAATAAACTCACCACCCAAATCTGCCTTTTTAAGCACTATATTCAATCGATAGTGTTTACCAGATTCAACCTTGTCTGTGTGTGGTGCTATTTCACTTCCTTGTGGAAATTTAAGCAAATATGTATCAAATTTAATTGGCCACGTAGCACCACAAATCAACATTTTATCGTAGCCTGACTTTTGCCTGCCTCGCTCCCAACAAAATAATTTACTCAAAAAAAACATGCAATCCCTCGAAACAGCTAACAAGCAGCAGGTTAACTCGTTTTTTATTTATTTTTATTGGTAAATAAACCATAGCCGAGTTCATATTTTGGTTCAATCGTTTACTGTATTTTACGTAAAATACAAAAAGTGTTCGGTGTTGTTTAAATTAAAAGTGTTCGGTGTTGTTTAAATTAGTATTTTAGAAGGGAACACTGGTGTTTGAGTGACTTTATTGAGGTACTAAGGGCTTATCTTTCTTAATACATCGCGTTTTGCAGCTTTTCTACATTAAGAACAAGGCAATACAGTTGCCGCAGCGTAAAGAAACAGCTAAACAGGACAGCCATTCTAACTTAATGAAAAAACTTAGGCTGGCGTCACTGTTAATTCATCAAAAATTGAACATGTTTTCCAGAGCCGCCTCTAAAGACATGGGCATATGACGTTTATTCATAATTCGGTTGTTAAGCTCTTCTTTAAGTGATTTAACCGTAGTGCAATACTCTAAACGTTTAGCAATTTCATCACATTCATTATTTAGCGCCGCTAAATGGTTTACAAAATTATCTTTAATTTGCGCTTTACTACGACCATTAAACTTACGCCACACAATTGTATATTGGTCATTACTTTCTTTTTGTTGCCGATGCTGTTCATTTAGCTCGATTATTTTATTTTGCAGTAACGGAATTAAGTTTGCTTTGGTTTCTTCGTCAAAATCGACATCGTCGTCAAAATGGCTTATGTAAAGTTGTAATAAAGTAAAACCGTCTTTCTCTTTTCGAGCTTGTACTAACTGTTGCATTAGTTCGTGTTTTTCTGCTTTTTTTGCAAGATCAGATTCTTTATCTGGATGCAACTTAGATGCTAAACGTTTATACATTTTGTTTAGCTGCGAGCCTTTAAACAACTTTTCTAATTTTGAGTTGTTTTTTTGTTGTTTAATTTCATCGCGATCAAATCGCTCGTGTTGGTCAAAAAAGTCATCCCAATCTTCATCTTGTTCATAGTGCATATTATCTGCACTAAACGCTTCATCATCTTTCTCCTCACCAAAACCTTGCTCGTCAAGGTGCTTATAAAGCAATGAAGGATCAGCTGTTATTTCTCTCAGTTCGTCATCTGTTAATTTTAAACCGGGGAAATCTTGCTGTAACATATTACGTAATATGTTTAACTCTGAAGAAGGGATTGTACTAACCGTATCTTGGTTATACTTATTTAGGTAAGATTGAAAAACTTGAGACACTTCCTCAACATTCAACTCGCCAATGAATGGATGTTCTGACAAATAATCTAAATCTTCATTTATCCAATCCACAAGTTCATTACGCTGTTCAATAGTTAAGCTTTTACGTTGGATAAACTTACTAAAATGAATAATTTGTTCTGCAATCATTTGAGCTTGAATTTGCTCATGGTGCTCTACTTGTTCTTGAAATTGAGAAAACAGGATCTGCTTTTTAATATCAAAGTTTGCGTTACGCTTAGTATGTTTTTCAATTCGCTGCCATAAACGCTCTAATTCAGAAGGCGTTTTAGTCGCCGCTTGTTGCTTTACATTTTTTAAAAATGTCATATTAAGTTCCACTAAAATTTGTATCCATTACTTTTTATGCACGTAATTTGTATGCTTGAATTATAAATTTAATTAAAGCATACATAAAGCCAAGCATTAAAAAGAACAAGGATAAAAAGCGCCTGAGTTCATTTAAGAACAATATGCTAAACAGTTACTTTAAGGTCTTATTTAATCGTTACCTTTGCATCACTTACCCATGTTTCAGTTATAGCTTCATCATTTTTATCAACTAAATACGCGCGTATGTTCACTGGGTTATTGTTAGCTTGTTTGTAGTCAAACGCTAATCGCCATTGGTTTGTACCAACTACCGGATAAACTCCAATAGGTTCTAGTATTTCACCGTTGCTGGCTTCAACAATCGGCTTTATACCACTTTTGTTATCTAAGCCTTTAAATACTGGGCCTTCAAAATCAATCACCATCTTGTTAACGCCTTCAGGAATAGGCTGGCCGGGAATTCCGCCTAAGCCTTGGCGAGTATTTACAACGCTTGCAAGCGTTTTTGATTTTGGATCGAGTGGACGCCATTCAATATCATAAGAAAAGGTAAACTCATCACCTTTGCGCGCCTCTTTTTCGGGCACCCAGTAGGCAACAATATTGTCGAACGTTTCATCTTTTGTAGGAATTTCGATTAACTGTACTGCGCCTTTGCCCCAATCGTCAGTAGGTTTTATCCACGCTGATGAACGCTTATTGTAAAATACGCCGTCGTCCTGGTAGTTATTAAAGTCACGATCTCTTTGGATTAAGCCAAACCCTTTTGGGTTCTCATCAATAAAACTATTGGTCGACACCGACTGAGGATTATTTAATGGGCGCCAAACGTATTGACCCGATCCTGTGTGAATAGCCAGTCCATCACTGTCGTGAATTTCTGGGCGCCAATCTTTAGCTTCTGTTTTATCTTTTTGTGAGTACCAATACATACTGGTTAACGGTGCTACGCCTAAACGTTCAACATCGGCGCGCATATACAGATTAGCGCTTACTGAGGTGATATGTCCTTTGGCTTCTTTGTTATCTTTGCTTAAACCAAATCGATAAGCACCAGTGATAGAAGGCCCTTCAAGCAATGCCCAAACAGACACACTTTCACCTTTTTTCTCTGCGGGGCCAATCCAAAATGCAGAAAAGCGCGGAAATTCTTCTGGCTGATTCATACCCGTATTAATTGCAATACCTCGGGCTGACAGTCCATATTGTCCCTCTGGCCCGTCAGTACGAAAATAAGACGCGCCTAAAAAAGATATCCAATCTGGTTTCATATCTGGGCGCATTATTCTAAAGCCTGCAAATCCAAACCCTTCTGGGAGATCGTGAGCTGGGCTATTATCAGGCATATCAAAAACGTCATTACTAAAAGGTACATTTTGAACCTGATTTTTATCGTCTCTGATGTAAATACTTACTGGCTCAGGAAAATATCGCCCTGGGTAAAATAATTGTACAGGTGCCTTTTTTCCACTTGGGTATAAGGTTTCATCTTCTTTAAAGCGTATTTTCCAATGTTCGTCATACGTAATTTTATCGATTAACTCCGGCGCTGGCACCTTAGTTGACGTATAGGGCTTTTCGGCTGAGGCTTTTGCCAGCGCTTTTAAGTCTTCGAATGAAAACTCCGTTTTATCTACTGCTTCTGTCGCGTAAGACGACATCGAAGTGCTAAAAATAATTGCGATAAATAACTTTAATTTCATAAAAAGAATGTCCAATAAATTGAGTCAAATAAAAATGGGAACGCTGCACGAGCGTATGTTTAACTTAAAGTTCTGCATGAATATTACGTGACGTAATATGAACTAGCGTTTACTAAAGTATTGTTATTTGACTACAGGACCTTCTATAATTATTTTTTTAGGCTATTGATTTTCAGGGAAATTGCGCGCGTTTAATGATACCGCTGAAGTAAAAATAAGCGGGGATAGCGCAATTTATTGAACGAAGCCCTCAAGAGGTATGGATATATTTAGGTTTTAGTTGCCCACTTTTCTAAGGCAAAAATTTGTAGAGTGGCTGGTTTTTCTAATCGTTATAGGTGCATAGTTGATTTTAGGCTAAAGCGTATTATAAGCAGTAAAAGTGAAGGATAAGCCATATAACCACACTATTAGATCGCTGGTATTCAAATGGATAAGGGTTGTATTTAGGTGGTGGAAAACAAAGAGGCTCACCACTTTTAAAACTTGCAATTAATGGCTGAATTTTACTTGGCCCTCACTTCAGGGCATGTTTTGAAGTTAATTTTTCAATGGCATTTTTAGCTTCTTTCAAACTTACACCATGAACAGATCTATAATATTTTATTGCTCTAACTTTATGACCTGATTTTAAAGCAACAATAACATCACCTTCAGTTACGCTGCCATGCTTGGGTATTGAGTTACCAAATATTAATATAAATAAAACTGCAATAACCGCTAAAACACCCCAAATATATTCAATTTCCATAAATATCCTCGATGTTCGAAAAATAATGAGCCTGTAGATTAACTCGTTTTTTATTTATTTTATTGATAATCAAACCATAGCTAAGTTCCTATTTTGTTCAATCAGTTACTCAGTTATGCATAAATTTTCAAAAGCGGCTCTGGTAATAATTCAAAAGCCTGCCATTTCAATTCGATATATCGGCATTATTTTTTGTTTGATTTATACCAATAAGGATTTTCTCCAAATAAGTAAAAGTAAGCATTATTGCTAACTGTAGGCAAACAAAAATAACAATGGAGAACGGTGAACTTGATAGCATGCTTTGTGTTGTTTTTTCTGAAGTGTCAGCCAAATAAAAATCAACATAGGTCAAAAGTAAAAATAAACCCGAAACATAAAGGACAACCTTAACTTTTGCACTGCGTAGCTTTGAAACTACTTCATCATTAGTCATTTAAAACGCCTTCAACTGTATTATTTTTTTAAGGCGTTTTTTAATGACCTTTTGCTCGCAATAAAGCCCGATAAAACCACCAACAGCAATTGAAGCCACAACCAACAACCAATATAAAGAGCTGTTAGATGCCTGAATACCCGAAATATAAAGGTATAAGTTAAACGGGATAATAAAAAATAAGCTACCTAATACTTTAATGAATTCCCTAAAAAGCTCTGTATCAGACTTTGCTTTGTCGATATGAGAGTTAATAGTTTCATTTGATATCTCATTTAGCTCTGGGTATGTCTTTTGTAACCAATTTAAATAATTCAATCATGCATCCTTGTATTTTTATATCTAGTGCTGCCTTAAATAGGCAAAATATATTTGCTAAAGTAAGCGACATAGCAGTAAAAACCAGATTTTTTTTGTTCTGCTTTACGACTTGTTAGAGCTACTTTTTATCCACAACATAATAGCCTACATTTGATAAAGAATAACTAGCAACGCCCTTTTCGGTTGAAGGCGTAAAGTATATAAATTTTGGGGATATTAATTTTAGTTTCCCTTTAGTTTTAACTCCAGATTGAGCATTAGTTATTGTTATTGATAAATCACCACCAACGCCAAATGCCTGTAAGCCAATTGAAATTACTTTGGAGGATTGAGCAGACCAATTAAAAGACATAAAAACTATACAAAAAGTAATAGCTCCTAAACTGATAAATTGTGCCTTAGCCTTGAAGTAAATTAGCACTGAAATATGAGTAATAATAACCGCACACATACCTAATACAAAGAAAATCCGAGCAGTATCAGCACCAGAAATAAACTCTAAGATAAGGATCGACCAAGTAATTAAAGTAAATAAAATACTCAGGGCAATTAGTTGTTTATCGATTTTCTTTTTCTTAACTTTTCCAACAATCAATAAGACAGGGCTAAATATTGCTAATGAACTAATAAGTAAGAAAAAAGCAGTAGTTACGAAAAACAATTTCATTCCAAATACACCCTCCGTAAAGAAGTCGTAAGAGAAAAAGTCATATTCTCCCATGTAAATTAGAAACATGATCATCGTAATATTTGGTACAAGGAAAAAAGCGGAAATAATATACGAAAGTGTTCTCCACCAAATTTCGTTAGGGACACTTTTGATTTTTGTTATTAGATCATCCAATGCTAGATACTCCTTTAGTACCAACGAGCCTGTAGATTAACTCGTTTTTTTATTTATTTTTATTGATAAACAAACCATAGCTGAGTTCCTATTTTGGTTCAATCGATTACTGTGCTTTTACGCAGCATATAAAGAAGTGTTTGGTGTTGTTTTAATTGGCGTTTTGGAAAGTATTACTGAAAAATTTAGTGTGGGTACCTTTTTTACTCTTTCTAGAATGAGCAGGATTATCTGTGCGTTATTTATTTTTGGCTAAAGCACCGTTAATTGACCACGATAGTTGGCAGCAAGAAACCATAGGAAAGCCTCATAATACCATCATCAGTTCATTGGCATTTAAGTGGATACGAATACTATTTAGGTGCTGGAAAAAACACACGCCTTACGACGAATCAACTTACTTAACAGCATTAAAAAGTAAGGGATCACCACTATTAAAATTTGCGGTGAAAAGTGAGCTTTGGTGCTTGCTGTCCACCTCTGGTCGTGCTGTTATGTTTTATGGGAATACAGCCCCATTTTTCATTCCATGATTAGTATTTTTATCATACTTTTTTTCAAGCACTACGTATTTATCAATAATCTTTTTACCAAGACTATTAGCTTTACTTTTTAAACTAGAGCAATTTTTTGCTGCTAAAACTGACAGACGATTTTCAATCTCTTTAGCTGCATTAATACCAAAGTCTTTATGGCCATTTTCGTGAGCAATTAGTGCATTGTAATAATGTGCCCAACGCTTTTTTAGGTTTACCTCTGCACTATTACTATTCTCCCACTTGGGAAGAGTGAAATTAACTTTGACAGTACTTTTAACACTCGTCATAGAGCACAGACCATTACTTTCATTCCAGTTAAAGCGCCAATTAACAAACCAAGAAGTATAAGCATCGTAAGTGTTTCCCGATTGCTTAATAGAGCTTTTAGTATTCATTTCATTTCTTAGCTCATTAGCCGTTGAACCATGTATTGAGTAATACTCAGTATTTATATTTACCTTAGGCGTAGCAAAGGCACTACTTGATAATAAGCAAAACAATATTGAGGTTTTGCTTAGTAATATGAGCTTTTTCATGAAACCTACTCCTTGGTCAGATTTAAAAACTAATCTGCTTATTAGACACCACTTTGGGGGGTTATAACACCCCAGAACGGCGTATATTACATAGATCAATAATTTCACTAAATAACTTCAATGTAAACAAGTGATTAGGCATGTTATAAAAAGGCCTTTGTTATTTTGCACCAAAACGACTTTTAATAATGTTATTGGACAAAATTAAAATAGCTGTTTATTTAAACAGCTGGCTCTGTAAGTTAGCTTTATTTATGTAGCTACCTTTTACGACCATAATTAACAAACACACGATGACCAAGCGCCATATATGGACATATAAAGGCTTACTTATTACAGAATTAGCATTTTTATACGCTTTAATAGTTGGCGTTTAGCCTTGTTCGGTGAAAAACTCGAGTAAAGAACAAAAGAAAGTTGTAGGAAAATTTTGGCTTTATGTATTTAGCGCGTAATTAGCTAAAGCATTGGTGAGATAAGCGAGCCTTAACATATTAATGATACAGGCTCGCTGAGGTGCTTATGATAAAAACGAATGAGTGAGGTGTTTACTTTACATCAAAGTTCACGTGGTCAAAGTATGGATTTTTCTCATGCGCTTTAAGTACACTAATTGTAGTAAGCACAATGAGTTGCAGCTCGCTATTTACGTTAACAACTATGCATTCGTCTCTATTAGCATTGCGTTTTGTGTCAGTTGCTACGCCACATACACCATCACCATTTTTTAATATAAGCTCAATGCTTAAATGGTGCATACAGGCAATTTCGATGTAGTCGTATTGGTTGCAACTGATCATAAAATCCCTCTTTTATATTATTTAGCCGGTTTAAAAATCATTAAAAAAGCAATAACAACAAGGTTGGCTATATACCAAAGATCTTTAATTACAAACTGCCCTAAGCGCTCCAATAAAGTGGAAGAACTAAATGCACCGGTTGCAGTAATTAAGAATGTTTGGGTCATCATAAATACGCTTAAACACGCTAAGCCACTTACAATAATTAGCTTTTTATTATTTAAAAATAGCCCTAAGCCCAATAACACAGCAAATAATACATCAAACCCGCCAATCACGTTAGACGCGCCTTGTACGCTAAATACCGTGTATAACCACGACATAAACGGTGAGGTTTCTACTAAACTTACAATGCCTTTTGCTTCAAACTCATAAAACTTCATGCCGCCAATCCACAATAAAACCATGGCAACCGGTATAAAGTTTAAAAGTACGTGTTGTTTGTCGGTAAGTTTGTCTTTATAAAATAAAAACAAATACAAAGGCACTACAGCAAAGTATTTAATTATGCCCTGCCCACTACCAATGATTGGAAAGCCGCCAAGTTGAGCCATCCAACGGTTACTGGCAAACAAGGTAAGTAATGCAACTAAACTTATAATTGCTGCAAGTAAAAGTGCTGATGTAGGTTTCATTAATTTAAGGCGAGCGAGCACGGTGGCAAACGCTAAGGCAATCATAAATGAGCCACTAATCAAACCTAATGCAGATACAGACATTAGCGAATCAACGCCATAAAAACTAAACGTAGCCGTTAACGTATTAGGGTTTGCTCCTAACGCAAACGATAAGCCAAGTAACAAAAAGCTACTCGCTAATAAAAAAGTAATCACGTTGTTGGTTAATTTTAAGTTCATTGTATTTCCAAGTATTCGTTAAGACTTACAAAGACCTTGCTAGTCGATAAAACAATTCAAGCTAACTCTTAAAAATATAAGAGTTGATTAAGCACAACGTAAGCTCTCATCGGGTAATGTAATCAATCACTTTAGTTTATGATTTATTACCTCTTTATTAATAAAATTAAATAAGTCTAATATTCATATGATGTGCGTCATTTTTTTTATTATAAAATGAAGTAGAATAACGTCGCCTTTTCAATACACAGAATGCATGCATTTCTAAAACTTAGGGACATTTTTAATGAAGGGTACTGATATTCGAGTTACCTCTGGACTGATTTCTATAGCCATTGTTTTACTACTTTGGTTTGCTGTACCGCCCCCGCAAGGTGTTACCGAAAACGCATGGCATTTGCTCGCTTTATTTATTGGTACTGTTGTTGCCATTATTGGTAAAGCAATGCCAATCGGCGCCATTGCTATTTTAGCTATTACCTCTGTTGCGTTAACCGGCGTAACTAATGACAGCCCATCTGGCGCTATTAAAGATGCATTAAGTGGCTTTTCTAATTCATTAATTTGGTTGATTGGTATTGCTATTATCATATCTCGGGGTTTAGCTAAAACCGGTTTAGGTAATCGTATTGGCTATAATTTTATTTCTTTTTTTGGTAAAAAAACTATTGGTATTGGCTATGCACTCGCACTTTCTGAACTTGTTATAGCGCCTGTAACGCCAAGTAATACCGCACGAGGCGGCGCTATTATTCACCCAATAATGAAGTCGATAGCAACAAGTTTTGGCTCGTCCCCTGAGGAAGGTACATCTCGTAAAATTGGGCACTACCTTGCTTTAGTGAGCTACCATATAAACCCTATTACATCAGCTATGTTTATTACGGCAACTGCGCCAAACCCTCTAATTGTAAAGCTGATTGCTGATGCTACCGGTGCAAATATTAGTATTACTTGGGGTACGTGGGCGCTCGCAGCGCTTGTTCCTGGTTTGCTATGTATTGCCCTTGTGCCTTTGGTTGTTTATGCCATTTACCCACCTGAAGTTAAAAGTACGCCCGACGCTAAAACCTACGCAGAATCTAAATTAACTGAAATGGGCCCAATGAGTTACGGCGAAAAAATAATGGTGGGTGTTTTTGCCATGCTGCTTATTTTATGGGCCGGCGTGCCTGCAATGATTTTAGGGGCTGACTACGCAGTTAACACAACCGCAGTGGCCTTTTTAGGTTTATCGGTTTTATTAGTGACTGGTGTATTAAGCTGGGATGATGTACTTAAAGAAAAGTCTGCGTGGGATACCGTTGTTTGGTTTTCAGCATTAGTAATGATGGCCACTTTTTTAAATAAATTAGGTTTGGTAACGTGGTTTTCAACACTTGTTGAGAGCAACATTGCGCAACTGGGTTTTGACTGGATTGTATCGGCCATTATATTGGTAGCTGTGTATTTTTACGCTCATTACTTTTTTGCCAGTACCACAGCACATATTACTGCTATGTTTGCCGCATTTTACGCCGCAGGTTTGGCGCTTGGCGCTCCGCCTTTATTTTTAGGTTTACTGTTAGCAGGCGCTTCATCACTCATGATGTCGTTAACGCATTACGCAACAGGCACATCACCCATAGTGTTTGGCTCAGGCTATGTATCGTTAAAAGACTGGTGGGTAATGGGCCTTATAATGAGCGTTATTAATTTAAGTGTATGGGGAATTGTTGGCGGGCTTTGGTGGAAAGCACTTGGGTATTGGTAGTATTGCCTTTGTTAGCTTGGCTTGCACATTTAATACTGCGCACATATTTTGATTAGTTCTACAAATATAAACATTAAGGCTGTTGCAAGGGAGCACTATGGTTTTTAAATTTATAAAGGCAGCATATTCAGACCGAGACTACTTATTAAGCCTCAGAAAACTGACTATGGTTGAACACTTAGAGAATGCCGGGTTATTTTTAACTGATCAACAGCATGTTTTAAGGCTTGATGATCAATATGACTGCTCCCATCTTATAGTTATAAATGAGGTACCAATTGGTACTTTAAAATACCAAACGCACGCTCAACACGTTGAAATAATGCAATTACAAATACATCCATTGCACCAAAATAAAGGGTATGGGAAAGCGGTTATTGAACAAGTAATTACAAATGCGCAGTCAAAACCCATTAAACTCACCGTGCTTAAAAACAACCCAGCATTAGGACTTTATAAGCGGCTGGGTTTTACTATAACGGATGAGGATAATTACGAGTACCACATGCAAACGCGAGCTACTCGTAGCTAAAATTAGTCGCTTTGATCTCTGAAGTCTTTTTTTCTGAAAATAGTTAAATGCCAACCCCAATGCAAAGAGCCTAATCTTAAAAAGATAGTCGTGAAAAATGAGCCTAAAATACACCAAATGTAATCTACATTAAGGCTAAATAAAGCGGCATAAACTGCACCACCCGCTAAACACGCAGAGGCGTAAGGTTCGCTGCGCATAACAGTTGGCACCTCACGGCAAATTACGTCGCGTATTAAACCACCAAATATACCTGTAGTAATGCCCATGGTAATTGCGACCACCATGCCAGAGCCATTAATGAGTGCTTTTTCTATCCCCATAATATTAAATAACGCCATACCAACAGCGTCTACCAATAAAAAGTAGTAATTATTAACGCGCGGTAAGTATCGAATAAATGCAATTGTTGCTATAACGGCCCCGTAGGTCGAATACAAATACTCCGGGGTAGCAATCCAAAATACCGGTTTGTTTAAAAGTATATCTCTGAGGGTACCGCCCCCTAGTGCTGTAACGGTTGCAACCACTACTACGCCAAAGCCACTAATGTTTTTTTCATACCCAAGCAATGCCCCTGCAACAGCAAAAAATGCAACACCGAGTAACCCTAGTACCATAAAGTATTCAGCAGTCATGGTAATTCCTTTTTAAAATTTATAAGGAGTTGTATCAACTTACGTGCCAAAAAACATCCCTTAAAAGTTGAATTAACTTTAAAAAATACATTTAAAAACAACGCTGTAATTTACACTGAATGCAGTTTGAGGTTAAGTTTTATGAAAGGTAATATTTGAGAAGGTAATTATTTTAAAAGTAGGTATTTTTTACACGTTGTTTATAAGTAGGCTCATAAATTAAGCTAGCGCTATTTATCCACTCAAAATAAGCAAGATAGCCTACAAAAATTGACTCAAAGATTAATAGGCTAATACCTATCCAACTTGCAAAGTTACATAAAAAAATAACGCTGACACCTACCCTAATTTTTCATTGTTGATTGGTATTATACGGCCATTAAAAAACATGTCCCCTTGGTCAGGTTTAACCACATCATAAAGCATTTTCATTAATGTGCTTTTACCAGCCCTACTTTCCCCTTTAGATTTAAATAGTAAAAGCATTCGCTTCACCGTGCCTTATTTTTAAGGCTACTCCGTTATTACCTATACCTCGACAATTTAACCCAACCGCCCTTAACTGACCAAGCGGTCAACAATGGCATAGTAACTGCAATAAGCTAATTAAAGATTAAAAAGTATTTTTGTTACCCGTTCGCAAACAACAAGAAAAAACATACGCCAAGCCTTTATGTATCAGGGCTTTATAAAAATTAAGGGGGTCTGTGTGATTCAATTTTTATTAAATAACACGCCAATTGAAGTACAAGAATGTTCGCCAAGTCTCACCATTTTGGACTGGCTACGCACCAAAAAAGGGAAAGTGGGCACCAAAGAAGGGTGTGCAACTGGCGACTGTGGCGCGTGCACAATTTTAGTGGGTGAAGAGCGTATAAATGCAAACGGGCAAACTAGTTGGCAATACAAAACAATGAACAGCTGTTTATTGTTATTAGGTAATGCGCATGCAAAACATATAGTAACGGTAGAGGCTGTGACTACTGGCTTATACCCAAACTTAACCGATTTACACCCCGTACAACGTGCACTGGTGGAGTGCCATGGTTCGCAATGTGGTTTTTGCACGCCCGGTATAATAATGAGTTTGTTGGCTCTTTATATTAATGAGCCAACGTACCCTGGTAAAAAAGCGGTTATTCATGCACTTGGCGGTAACTTATGCCGTTGTACAGGTTATAGCCCTATATTACTTGCAGCCGAAAAAGCCTATAGCTATGAGCGTAAAGCTGAACCTTACTCAGCAATGGCCGCTCAATTTAAAGCATCACTTAATACGCAATATGATGACGATATTCCATTTTTAAAAAATGGTCCTCGCAAATTTTACTTACCACAAACTGCCCAACAACTTGTTGAGCTAAAAGCGCTTTATCCTTATGTACATTTAGTTGCTGGTGGCACCGACTTTGCCATTGAGCTTAGCCAAAACATGCTCTTACCAGATGTAATTATCTCCCTTAGCCAAGTAAAGGAGCTTTGCACCTTGGCAGATAATAACGGTGAGCTACACATTGGTGCAGCACTACCTTATAGCCAATTTGTTGAGGTATTTTATAACCATTACCCAGAGTCAAAAGAGCTATTTGAACGCTTAGGATCAAGCCAAGTACGTAACAGTGGCACACTCGGTGGCAGCATAGGGAATGCCTCACCGATTGGCGATCCAGCTCCTCTTTTAATCGCTCTTAATGCATCAATGGATTTATTAAGCAGCGCTGGTACGCGCACTATTAAAGTTGCCGACTACTTTATTGATTACAAAAAAACAGTGCTTAAAAGCGATGAAGTAATAAGTAAGTTCACCATCCCAAAGCGCCCAGAGTCGCTAAAACTGGCGTGTCATAAAATATCAAAACGCTTTGAAGACGATATATCTACCGTGTGTTTGGTGCTTGCTATAGAGCATTCACAAAACATGATTACTCAAGCCCGCTGCGCTATGGGCGGTATGGCTGCTATTCCTAAGCGCGCACAGCATATTGAGCAAAAGCTGATATCTCAATCATTACAAGTAAGTAGCTTTATAGATGCAGCAACGGCTATTAACGATGACTTTACGCCCATGAGCGATGTAAGAAGCAGTGCACATTATCGCACTACGGTAAGCAAAAACTTATTACAACGCATTGGTATTGAATTTTGTGAGCCGCAAGCACGCAACAATAACAACATTGCCATTACGAGGATCTCACATGCGTCACTTTGAAATGGATAAACTAAAAGCGCAAGGTGGTAGCGTTGGACAATCTAAATATCACGAAAGCGCTATTAAACAAGTTTGTGGCAGTGCAAATTTTGCCGACGATAATCCTGAGCCTTACGGTTGCCTGCATGCCTACCCAGTGCTCGCCCCTGTTACAAGCGGCTTTATTAAATCAATTGATACAAGTCTCGCACTGGCAGTTAAAGGCGTTAAACGTATTTTATCGGCAGAAGATGTACCGGGTAAATTAGATATTGGCCCGGTATTTCCTGGTGATGTATTACTCACTAGCCATGAGATTCAATACCACGGACAACCTGTATTAATTGTCGTTGCCGACACCTATGAAATAGCGCGCCGCGCTGCACGTTTGGTGGTTATAGAGTGCGAGCAAACTACGCCCATACTTGATATTAAAGAAGCCATTAGCAAAGAGCACTGGGTGAGGCCGCCCCATTCACTTAACCGTGGTAACAGCGAACAAGCCATTAATAACGCAGCCCACCAGCTTAAAGGAGAAATAAACATAGGCGGGCAAGAACACTTTTATTTAGAAGGCCAAATAGCGCTGGCGCAACCTGATAACGACGGGGGCATTCATGTTCAGTGCTCTACGCAACACCCTACTGAGGTGCAGCATTTAGTTGCTAAAATTTTAAAAAAGCCATTTAGCTTTGTAAACGTAGAAACCCGCCGTATGGGCGGTGCTTTTGGCGGCAAAGAAACCCAAGGCGCACCATGGGCATGCCTTGCAGCCCTTGCGGTTTACCACCTTGGCTGCGCAGTAAAAATGCGCCTAGCCCGTAGCGACGATTTTAAATTAACCGGTAAACGCCACCCTTTTTATAATCAATACCATGTTGGTTTTGACGAAAATGGCTTAATAGAAGGTGCCGACATTACCGTAAACGGATTTTGTGGCTACTCGCCTGATTTATCGGATGCAATTGTAGACCGTGCCATGTTTCATGCCGACAACGCCTACTACTACCCAGCCGCCACAATTAAAGGTAATCGCTGTAAAGTAAATACCGTAAGCCATACCGCATTTAGAGGATTTGGTGGCCCGCAAGGCATGATCATGGGCGAGCTAATAATGGACGATATAGCCGCCACATTAGGTAAAGATCCGCTTGAAATTAGAAAACTCAATTTATATAAAAAAGGCCGCGACACCACGCCGTACCATCAAACCATAGAGCAACATATTTTAAAAGATATGATAAACCAGCTTGAGGAGTCGGGTGACTACTGGGCACGTAAAGAGGCTATTAAAGCATTTAACATATCGTCACCTATTATCAAAAAAGGCCTTGCGATGACGCCGGTTAAATACGGTATTTCGTTTACTGTACAACACTTAAACCAAGCCGGTGCATTAGTACATGTATATAGCGATGGCTCTATACATTTAAACCACGGCGGCACCGAAATGGGCCAAGGGCTCAACACCAAAATTGCGCAAATTGTGGCCCATGGCTTTGGGGTCGATTTTAACACGGTAAGTATTAGTGCTACGCGTACCGACAAGGTACCAAACACTTCACCAACAGCGGCCTCAAGCGGTACCGACTTAAACGGTATGGCGGCGCTAAATGCAGTAAACACAATAAAAGAGCGCTTAATTGATTTTATTACCGAGCACTTTGAAGTAGACAGCCAAAGTATTACATTTAAAGATAACCTCATTACTTTTAGTAAAGGGGAAATTAGCTTTAGCGAACTTGCAAATCTTGCTTACATGAATCGTATATCGCTTTCATCAACGGGTTATTACGCCACACCAAAAATTCATTACGACAGAGCCAAAGGCGAAGGCCGTCCGTTTTTTTACTACGCTCACGGCGTAGCACTGAGTGAAGTTGAGGTAGATACACTTACGGGCGAAAACACGGTAACCCGCGTTGATATACTGCACGATGTAGGCAGTTCAATTAATCCAGCACTTGATATAGGCCAAATTGAAGGCGCCTTTGTACAAGGTATGGGCTGGCTAACAACTGAAGACTTACAATGGAATGATAAAGGCCAGCTTGCAAGCTTTGGCCCAGCCAACTACAAAATACCAGCCATTGGCGATACACCTGCCGAATTTAACGTCAATCTTTATAACTCAGCAAATCCAGAAACCACCGTGTTTAGATCAAAAGCCGTAGGCGAGCCGCCATTTATGCTGGCCTTTAGTGTATGGAGCGCGATTCGTAATGCCATAAGCAGTGTGGCTGATTACAAATACACCGCCCCATTGGATACACCCGCAACCCCAGAGCGAGTATTGAGTGCAATTGAGCAAACCGCTAGTTGGTTTAAGGAGCATCAACATGACTAATTTAAATGAGTCGTTTCAGGGTTTTCATACTCAAAACTGGGCGCAGGCTATAAACGAGCACGAACAAAGCGGCACTAATTATGTTATTGCCACGGTGCTTGGCACAAATGGCTCAACCCCACGCGGCACAGGCTCAAAAATGGTAATAAGCGGCGAGCATATTTACGACACCCTTGGCGGTGGCCACCTTGAATACGTAGTAATAGAAAAAGCTCGCGAACTACTTGCCAAAGGCGAAGCCGCCCAAGTAATAGAGCAATTTAACCTAGGTGCAAATTTAGGCCAGTGCTGCGGCGGGGCTGCCACCGTTATGCTTGAATGCATGCAATGCGAGCGCTTTACTTTAGATATTTACGGCGCAGGCCACGTAGCACAGGCGCTTATTGGTATATTGGCACAACTACCTATGCGCATACGCTGGATAGATAGCCGCGCAGATGTATTCCCACAGGCTATTCCAAATAACGTAGTAAAAGTGATTGATGAAGAGCCAACAGAACAAGTAAAGCGTGCGCCTAAAGCTAACAACTACTTAATATTGACCCATAACCACCAGCTCGACTTTGCACTCACCCAAGCCATTATTAAACGCGCTGATGCCAATTGGCTGGGCGTTATTGGCTCTGACACTAAAGCAAAACGTTTTAAACAACGCCTAGCACATCGCGATTTTACAGCCGATCAAATACAACAAATGACCTGCCCTGTTGGGCTTAAAAATATTACGGGCAAATTACCAATGGAAGTGGCTATTTCGATTAGTGGACAGCTAATTGCCCTTTATCAGGCTATGCAAACCCAAGCGCCAAAACGCCAAGGCTTGCAGTGGCGCACACTAAAAAATGCCTTAATTAGCACCACGCAGGAGGAAGTAGGCGCATGAGTAGCTTACAAATAAATACGCTAAATGATGCACAAGCAAAACAAGCACTTGAGCATTGCTGCGCGGCCCCTAACTGGGTGGCGGGCATGGTAAAAGCGATGCCATTTAAAAGTGCTCAACAGCTGTTTGAATGCGCAAAAAGCATATGGGATAGCCTTGGCGAGAGCGACTATTTAGCTGCCTTTGAAGGCCACCCGCAAATAGGCGACTTATCAACCCTTAGCAAAAAATACGCTGCTACAGCACAAAAAGCGGGGCATGAGCAATCGGGTATGAGCAAAGCAAACGAAGCCGTACTTACCAAAATGATCGTTCTTAATAATGAGTACCTGAGCAAGTTTGGCTTTATTTTTATTGTGTGCGCCACCGGTAAAACGGCCGAACAAATGCTTGAACTCATAGAGCAGCGCATACACAACACCCGCAGTACAGAGCTAAATATAGCCGCGGGCGAACAAGCCAAAATAACAAAAATAAGATTGGAGTCACTGCTATGAGCAAAAGCCCTATAACCACCCATATACTTGATACCAGCACCGGAAAACCTGCAGCAAACGTTGCTGTTAAGCTATTTAAACTTACAAATAACGAATGGGTACAACTAACCCAAGGCACAACCGATACCGATGGGCGAATTACCGACTGGCTAAATACAGAAGTAGAATTTGCAACCTATAAACTGGTATTTGATTTAGATAGTTATTACCAAAACCAACCTATCCCTGCATTTTACCCAGAAGCGCAAATAACGTTTAGATTACAAGATACTAAACATCATCATATCCCATTGTTGCTTAGCCCGTTTGGCTACTCTACATACAGAGGTAGCTAACTATGAGCACGCAAAACAATAATAACTTAACAGTAGTTTGTGCCGATATACTCGACTTTGTTGACGACCCGGCCATTGCTGGCGAAAGCGCCCATCGTTTTTTTGAAAAGGGCGCATTAGTTATCAAGCACGGCAAAGTAGTTAAACTTGGTTACGAGCAAGACATATTACCTACGATTGATAAATCAGCGCGTGTTATCCGCCACGATGGTAAGCTCGTTATGCCTGGTATGATTGACACCCACATACACTTACCACAAACCGAAATGGTGGGTGCATACGGCGAGCAACTGCTAAGTTGGCTAACCGAGTATGCGTTTCCGACAGAGAAAAAGTTCACTTGTAAGCATTATTCAAAAGAGATCTCTAATCGCTTTTTAGACGAGCTGCTGCGCAATGGCACAACCACCGCCCTTGTATTTGGTACTGTGCACCCGCAATCGGTTGATGCGTTTTTTAAAGAATCACAAAAACGCAATTTACGCATGATTGCCGGTAAAGTAATGATGGACCGTAACTGTCCTGACGACTTATCTGATTGCGCGAAAACAAGCTATGACGAATCCAAAGCCCTAATAGAGAAATGGCACAATGTTGACAGGCTAAGCTACGCAGTTACACCGCGTTTTGCGCCCACATCAACCCCTGAGCAATTACAAAAATGCACTCAGTTACTTGAAGAATACCCAGACACCTACCTGCACACTCATCTATCTGAAAACAAAGACGAGTGCGAATGGGTTAAAGGGTTATTTCCAGAAGCTGAAGATTACCTTGGCGTGTACGAGCAAGCAAAAATGGTACGCAAACGCTCGGTATTTGCCCATAGCATTCATTTATCTGAGCGCGAGCTTTGCTGCCTTGCCGATAACAATGCGGCTATATCGCACTGCCCTACCTCAAACCTATTTTTAGGCTCTGGCTTATTAAATTTAAAAGCCTGTGAAGAGCACGGCATAAACGTAGGCATGGGTACCGATGTAGGCGCAGGAACAAGCTTTTCTATGCTACAAACAGGTAACGAAGCTTACAAAATCCAACAGTTACAAGGTCAAAAGTTTTCAGCATTTAAGGGGCTGTATTTAGCAACACTCGGCGGTGCTAGAGCGCTCGATTTAGAAGGGACAATTGGTAATTTTGAAGCCGGCTGTGAAGCCGATTTTATTGTAATGGATTGTTCGGCAACTTCGTTTTTAAAATTTAGAATACAACATGCCAAAACCCTACATGAAAAACTATTTGCAATGATGATGTTAGGCGACGACCGCTGCGTTGAGCAAACCTACATTATGGGTAAAAGTGTGTATAAGCGCGATGATAACAATCAATTTTCAGACACCCGCTCACCGGTATTAGAAGAGGCTTAACTGTTATGGAAAACTATTTATTTGAGCTTGCTCATTTAGTACTGCGTTATTTTCATGTTATTGCTGGTATAGCCTGGATTGGCGCTTCATTTTATTTTGCATGGCTTGATAACAACCTACAAACACCACCGCAATGGAAAATAGATAAAGGCATAAAAGGCGATTTATGGGCCGTGCATGGCGGTGGCTTTTACGAAGTGGCTAAGTATCAAAATGGCCCTGAACAAATGCCTCATACCCTGCATTGGTTTAAGTGGGAAGCGTACACAACCTGGATCACCGGTATATTACTATTTAGCTTACTTTATTATGTTGGCGCCGATGTGTACTTAATTGATAACAGTAAAAGTGAGCTAAGTAAATTTGCAGCTATTGGCGCATCCCTTGGTTTTATTGGCTTAGGTTATGGTGTTTATCGTTTATTGTGTAAAACCCCGCTGGTTGAAAACGGCAAAGTGTTTATTGCTGTAGTTATTGGTTTATTAGCTCTGTGGACTTTTGGGGTTGATCAATTATTTAGCGACCGCGCTGTGTATATTCATGTAGGTGCGCTTATTGGTACTTGTATGGTTGGCAATGTGTATCACATTATTATGCCAGGGCAACGCTATATGGTGAGTGAAGTAGAAGCTGGTAGAATCCCTGATTCAGCGCCAGGTTTAAAGGCAAAGCTGTGTTCTATTCATAATAACTACGCCACATTACCTGTAGTATTTATTATGCTTAGCAATCACTTTCCTTACACGTATAGCCACAATTTTGGCTGGCTTATTTTAATTGCGCTGTTTGGTATTGGTATGTGGATACGCCATTACTTTAACTTAAAACATCAAGGCGTTAATAAACCTTCAGTACTTATAAGTGGTATCGCAGCATTTTTTGCCCTTATGCTAGCAATAGCACCTTGGCCCAGCAGTACAACAAATGCAGACGAAAACGCGCCTTTACAAGCAAGTATTACCGACGCACAAGCGTGGGATATAATCAGCAAACACTGTACGCAGTGCCACAGCGAGACACCTACCTCTGAGCTTTTTCAAACAGCGCCACTTGGCTTTAAACTTGATTCAATTGAACAGGTAAAAAAGTCGCAAGTACTTGTGCATACTCGCGCCGTAATAACTAAAGACATGCCACTGGCTAATATGACAAAAATGACAGACGCAGAGCGCGAAACGCTCGAGTTTTGGCTCACGGCACTTAAAAAGGAGCAATAAAATGAGCGAACAATTTAAAAACTACCCACGAGACTTAATTGGTTATGGCCCACATGCGCCTCATGCAAATTGGCCCAATAAAGCACGTATTGCCGTGCAAGTGGTATTAAATTACGAAGAAGGCGGCGAAAACTGCGTATTACATGGTGATGCAGCCGCTGAAACGTTTTTATCAGAAATAGTCAGTGCTCCCCATGTAGAAGACCGCCATATCAGCATGGAGTCTATTTACGAATATGGCTCGCGCGCGGGCGTGTGGAGGTTACTGCGTTTATTTAAAAAATACGATATACCGGTCACCATTTTTGCAGTGGCGATGGCCCTTGAGCGCCACCCCGATGTAGCTAAAGCCTTTGTTGAAGCAGGCCATGAGATTGCAAGCCATGGCCTGCGCTGGATTAATTATCAAAATATAGATAAGCAAACCGAGCGCGAGCATATGCAACAAGCCATTGAGATTATTCAAACGCTTACGGGTAAAAAGCCCAAAGGCTGGTATACCGGCCGAACTAGCCCAAATACCGCAGCCCTTGTAGTTGAGAATGGCACATTTTTATATGATGCCGACGATTACAGCGACGACCTACCTTTTTACAGTATTAAAGAAGGTAAACCACAGTTAATAGTGCCCTACACGCTCGATGTAAACGACATGCGCTTTGCTGCCGTACAGGGTTTTAATGCCGGCGATCAGTTTTATAATTACTTAAAAGATGCATTTGATACGCTTTATGAAGAAGGTGACCCTGAAGGTGAAAACACCCCAAAAATGATGTCGATAGGTTTACATTGCCGCTTAATTGGCAGACCAGGAAGAATAAAAGCATTAGCACGGTTTTTAGAATATGCTCGCTCGCATGAGCAGGTTTGGTTTGCCACGCGTGAGCAAATAGCCGAGCACTGGCTTAAAACCCACCCGTATAAAAAAGCATAGTTTATATTTTTTAAAACATAAAAAAGCCCAGCAAAGCTGGGCTTAAATTACTTTAGGAGTAGTGAAATTTATTCAAAAAACTATTTCCCCATTGGCAGCAAAACAGATATATAGCGCTGCGCCCAATTAGCAAGCTCCACCCTGTTGCGTGAGTTAGTTTTTTTAAACGCACTGTATAAATGTGTTTTTACAGTGTGGTCGCTAATGTTAAGTTTATCAGCGATTGTATTGTTACTCGCACCCTGTGCAATTAAATGAATAACAGACTTTTCTCGTTTTGTTAAATGATCGTAATCGTCCTGCTTTAACTCAATCTCGTCGTGTAAGCTATTAAACGACGATGCCACGGCTAAAATATCGTTAAAAGCTTTTGAAATCACTTTACGCGTAAACCAAAGCTCGCCAGTATTAACACGAAGTAACCCTTTAAAAATATCTTCTGGTGGATCAGATTTATAAAAAACACCATTAAAATGGTTAAGCAATAAGTTTTGCTCGCACACATCTTCTTTATCAACATTAAAAATGACAACGCTATAGTGTTTAGCTAAACAAATAAGGTCAGTCGGAATAAGGTCTTGCCATTTGCTTTTAGCACCATCTATTAAAAACAAATCATAATTTGTGCGCTGCTCAGCTTTAGGAATAACCTCGTCCATTTTAATATCACCAAACAAAGCTTGTAGTGTTCTTAAAATAGCGGTGTAGTTGTGTGAATGAAAAGATGATTGAAACGTTGTTTTTACAAATACCGAGTTTTTATGGGGCATAAATTTCGTCCTTGAAACATTTACACTACATTACCTAAATCAAATACAACTTACAATGGGATTTTGGTATTAAAATAAAGCTATCGCTTCTCATCCTGAAATAGATAAAACCCAATTAAATCAATGTAAAACCTTAATCAATTTTATTTTTAAAATTGCTTTTATAAGATAAATAACAGATCGGATTAGTGGCTTAATAACTTATAAAGCCTTAAATATGCATTAGCCTAAACTAACTTTAGGATCAATTATTCTATACTCGCTTTTAGTTTATTTAGCGCATCAACCGAAAAACCTCGATCATAAAAATATAAAATTTCGCCGCTGTTATTTATAAGTACCACACGTGAGTTATTTGGGCTTTGGTTACCTGTAAACTTTTGTACCGCTTCACCATCTTTATAAATAGTGATTACCCCACCCCATAATTCTTTAGGGATGCCTTTGCGCATACCGCTGTCTATAAATGTGCTAAACATGCGTGGCGCCATGCCGGCAATGGTTGGTAGTTCGTATGTAGGGAGCGTTACACCCGCCATATCTAAACCAATTAACCAACGGTCTATATCAAACTGACTATCTTGCTTGTACCCAATAAGCAGTAGTGTTTTATCTGCTTTAAAATCGCTGGGTATAGTCACCATGCTTTGCTCTAAACTTTCGCCGCTAATGCTTGGGAACTGCTTACCTGTTAACTGCTGGTTTGGATACTGTGTTGTACACGCACTAAGTAATAAAAATGCAAAAGCACTTAATGTTAATCTGATCATAATAAACCTAATATTTATAAATTTCATACCGATACGTTTAGTATGGCAGCTGAGATCTAAAAATGCTGATTAGTTATATAATTTTTAAATTTAGACGCCGTCATGGGCTTACCGTACTTCCAGCCTTGTCCATAATGCACACCCGCTGTTTTTAAAATTGCTTCTTGCTCAGTGGTTTCAATCCCTTCTGCCACACAGGTATAATTAAACTTATGCACAAGTTCCATAATATTTGGGATCATAGAGGCTTTTAAGCCCTCAGTTGCTATATCTTGAACAAACGTACGATCAATTTTAAGTTGATGAAAACTCAAGTTTTGTAAGTTTCTTAAATTCGAATAACCCGTACCAAAGTCATCTAATGATAAGTTAAATCCCGATTCAACTAAGGTTCTAAAATGAGCATGCGCAATGCTTGTATCAAGGTACTCGTCTTCAGTTATCTCTAAACAAATAATAAAGCGTGAGTTGGTAAGCTCTGTAATTTGCGGCAGTAACGACACATTACCCAGCTCTACATCACACGGAAATATATTAAGCGACACTTTAAAGCCTTCTGGCAATAACTCTATAGAGGTTAACTCTTTTATTGTGGTAGCAATCATTGCCTCAGTAAAAGTCCAGGTTAAATTATTTTTTCTAATAACCGGAATAAACTCATCTGGAAATAAAGCACCGTACTTATCTTCAAAACGTGCAAGTACCTCGCAACCAATCAGCTTGCCACTTTGAAAACAAATAATGGGCTGGTAAGTCCAATAAAATGATCCCTTTTTAAGCCCTTTACGAATACGCTGATTAGTAGAGCGTCGTGCAGCAATTCTCGCATCAACTATTAACGCACTCGATATGCCCGCTAAACACGTTAAAATTAACGAAATTATTAATAATAAGTGATTATTAGAAAAAAACAGACTCCAAGGTAAGCGCACTACTACACAATATTGACTACTTGTAGAACTACAAACTGAATTAGTTTCGTAAGGAAAAAAAATATTACTTTTTACCTGCTGATATAGCCCTTCTTTACCTGCTAAATGATGCAAAGCATTTGGTGTTTTATAAATAACTTCCCAATCTGGCGCAGTAATTCCAATGTTGGTAAAAGGCGTACTCTGCATAATTAAATTATAGTCCCCTTGTCTGACTATAATTACCTCCATAGGGCGCTCACTAAATAATAATAGATAAAGCTCTGACTCAAAACGAACCCTCACCTGTTCATCATCTCGAATAAAGTCAGGCTGTTTGTCGTTAATTGGTTTACTTAATAAGCCTGCACCCGTAGTGCAAACTAGCTGGTTACCTTTAAAAAAGCCTATATCAATTACATATTTTGCATCAAATAAAGCGCGGCGCATCTCAAGAAGAGTTGTGTTGTCACACTGTTTAAACGCAAGCTTATTTAATGGGGTAAGTATTCGACGCCTCTCTGCAATTGCACCTTCTATATGAGTGAGAATATATTCAGCGTCTGACTTTGTTTGTGCTGTTAATTGTTGAGCTGCAAAGTTGAGCAAAATAAAACAGCCAGCTACAAATACCAACCCTCCGGTTAAAATGGCTATAATAGATTTTTGTTGGTACTTTTTCATAGCATCTCGAAGTTGTTAATTTATGTCGTTTTTTTTAGATGATTACATAAGTCGTACTAAATTCAAATAGATAGATTCAAGAATTGTTGAGCAAATTTCGAACCAGTTGAGTGATTTTAGTGCTTAGCGTTAAATGCTGATTACTTTCAAAGTGAAGCCCATCACCGGCTGTTACATTAATAAATGTATTAAAATCAATAAAAGTACATTTATTATTAGCCGCAACGCTTTTAAATGCACTAGAGAGCTTTGTTGCTTTTGTATCTGCACCTTCGTAAATACGCGAATACTGCTCGGTAATTCTTATTTTAGGTGGGCTAGCAATAATAATTTTAGGTGATTTTAAAGTACTACTTTTCTGATAATAACTATGTATTGAGTTAATTAAATCATTTAAGCCATCTGCTATTAAACTAGGTGTTAAATTAAAACGTTTTTTAAGATCGTTTGTACCAAGGGCAATAATAATAAAGTCAATTCGATGCGCCTCTAAATAAGGCTTTAAATAGCTAACACCACTCAGCACACCATCAAAAGGCGGGTTATGCACTAACGTGCGGTTAGGTTGCCCCGCCTCAATAATAGCAAAAGCACACTCTAAATTTTTAGCTAATAGCGATGTCCAACGGGTATTTTCATCAAAGCGTTTACCCGTTATAGAGTTTAATCCCCAGGTATTAGAATCACCAAAGCAGAGTATATTTTTTATCATTTGAGTCATTAAAATGGGTTAAGTGTATAACCTTGTTGTTGTAACTGAGCATGTGCTGTCATCGCAGAAAGTGACATTTTTACGCCATCAATTAAAAGCTCTGGCGTTACTTTAAAGTGAGTAGCCGATTGCCCGCAAACATACACTTTAGTGTTATTAGCAAGTAGCTGCTCAATTAACGCTTGGTTTTTATTGTCAGCGTCAAAACGTTTTTTATATTCGCTATTAGCTAACACATCAACACTTGCACTACCGTGCACAACTAACGCTAATTGAATGTTATCTGGCTTTACACCGTGTGCTACATGCATATTAATAAAACGTGCAAGTGAGTTCATTGAATTGTTCTGCTCACCTTTTTTAGCGCCATCTGCAACATCAAAGGCTATTTTAAATACCGTAGAGTCATTTATTTCATCATGTTGAGGAACATTGTAATAATTCCCAAACCCTTTAATTGGTTGCTCATTAGCATTAATAAACGGGCTAAAAATTAGTACTAACCATAGTAAATATTTCATTAAACTATCCTTTGTTTTTTAAGCGTATTACTAAACTACCAGAGACAACCAAAAAAGGCTGCAATTTAAGCAACCTTTTGGGTACTTTTATGGTTGTGGTTAATAAACTGCATACCTAAATAGCTAAACGTATTTTTAAACTGATCTACAAAACAGGCGGGAGCTTCGCTTGATGACGCATTCGAAAGCACTGAAAAATGCTTACTACGTAAACTACGAAGCTTAGGTTTTAATGCTTCATCGTCCATATAATCGGTTATTCTATCAATAAATAATTTCATTTGTACTGTGGTGCTGTACCAATAAACTGGCGAAGCAAACACCCAATGGTCATACGTTAAAAGTGCTTCAAACACAGCGTAAAAATTATCATTTTTATAGTTTTTGTTATAGCAGTACGGCGCAATTTTGTAATCATCTAAGCATATTACACGCACATTATTTTGCTCTGCAAATCCGTTAACGTGCGCCTGTGTATTACCATTTTTACGTGCGCTTGAATAAACAATAACCGTACTACGCTCAAGTTTTTGTTGCATTTAGTTAGCTCCTTTTTTAATGTTGAATGAAGCTTAAAACCTTAAGTTATATTGAGGTCAACTAAAGGATTAAAATAATGTCAGTAGGACAAAAAAAATTAACTGAGGCCAACCTAACCGTTGGTTATGTAGCAAAAAGAAGTGGTGTAAAAGTATCTACTCTTCATTTTTACGAAACTAAGTTTTTAATTAAGAGCTGGCGAAATAATGGTAATCAACGACGCTATAAACCGGATGTATTACGCCGTGTAGCTGTAATAAAAGCAGCTCAAGCGATGGGAATTACGCTCGAAGAAATTAAAAACACCTTAGCTACCCTACCCGACAACCGCACACCAACAAAACAAGACTGGTCAGCACTTTCGAAACATTGGCAAGCGCAACTTGATGAGCGAATTGCGCATATGCAACGCCTGCGCAACAAAGTAGACGGCTGTATAGGATGTGGTTGTTTATCACTTAAAAGTTGTCCAATTTACAATAAAGATGATCATTTAGGCGAGAATAAAAGTGGTGCTGTGCTTTTAAATACATAGTCTTTGCCTGTGTAAAAAGTTCTCCACTTTTGTATAACAAAAATAAATACCCCTCTTAGGAGTTGGGCCAACAACGCCTTAAATATAAAAGCTAACTACGCCTCATTATTGAGTTATTAAAGAAGGACTTTTTAGTCCATTTATTGGTAATACTTTACTTTGCTAACAAAATAGCCTCCGGCACTACAAAAACTCTCTATTCATTAATATAGAACTATGATGTTTCTCGTTTAGTTGGATCGTGAGATGATTTAAAAAACAATTTAAAATTTAAGGGAAAGGCTATACTCGAGTGGTTTCTTTAATATACGTATATATGTAAAAAGTATATTCAATGTTGGTAGGAGCATTGATAACTGGTTAATTTTTAAGTATTCTTGTGCACCTTAAAAGGAAGCAAATATTCAAGGAACAAGCTGTTGGAACCAACTAATCACACCCCAGAAAACAATACAAAACCACCTGTAGCTACTCAAAAATTCACTCAAGCCCTTAAAACGGTCGATCATAAAGAACTGAAAAGCACAGGCTTTTGGTTAAATCAATTTTTTATGGTTATTTCTACTGTATTTGGTGTTTTTCTGGCGGCCCAAAGCGGTTTAGAACAAGCACTTAAGTTTGATTCATTTAGCAAGATGGAAGATAACTACTATTTACGTACATCACTTTATGACGAAGTTAATGATAATGCAAACACGGTAGCTGAGTATGCAGAACGCTTAGCGAAGAGTCCTCCAACATCAGAGATGGAGTTTTTTAAACCCACACTTGAGCAATATATATGGAAAACCATGCAGTTTTCTCCTACTACGCTTGAAACACCGAGTGAGTTTTTAACTAAAATACGTCGGTTTTATTCTCGAGCCGACTTTATCATTAATGCCGCAATAAATCGCAAAATGTCTGCTAAGCAAGCCTCTATCGAATTAGCAAAAATAACAAACTTAATTAAAACTCAAACACTACCAGCATTAAAAAATAGCGCTAAACAATTAAAAATGGAATTACAGCAGAATGATATTTCTGTTGGTTCGTTAAAGGAACTTGAAAATGCTAACTAAGAACTGCCCTCATTGTAAAGACCATCCATTAGAAGCAACCAATTATCAAGGTGAAGAAATAGATATTTGCCGTGAGTGTGGCGGTTTATGGTTCGAAAAAAATGAAGTAAACCGGATGATTTTAGAAATAAATGACGGCCCTGAAGGAGATAAATTTGAAACTCACTTTGGTGAGCCATTAGGGATTTCTGAGCTTGACTGTCCTGACTGTAAAAAAAGTTTAGAACGTTTTCATTTACTTGAAGCTTTTCATACCGAAATTGATGTTTGTAGACACTGCGATGGCACATGGATTGATAAAGATGAGCTTGAAAGTGTAGAAAAAAGCCCTGAAATAAAAGCGAGTTTAGGCGAGCTAAATCAAAAAGTAAGCTGGAAAACCTACCTGTTCCAATTTTTAACGCAAATGCCTGTTGAATATAATATTAAACCACAAAAAACCCCTTGGGTTACTCGCGGCCTTATTGTTTTAAATACATTGATTTTTGCACTTTATTTTTTAAATCCAAGCTCATTTAGCTATGTTATTGATAACTTTGCTATGACACCTGCAGATTTAAGCAAAGGTAATGAGCTATGGACTGTATTAACTTGCGTATTTTTACATGGCTCTATAATGCATTTAGTCGGTAATATGTACTTTTTATATATAGTTGGCGATAACCTAGAAGATGTTTTAGGCCATAAACGCTTTTTGTTATGGTATTTAGCCTGTGGACTACTCGCTTCGTTTGCAAGCTATATTGTAAGTCCAATGTCGAATATACCAGGCGTGGGTGCAAGTGGCGCCATAGCCGGTTTATTTGGCATGTACTTAATGTGGTTTAGACACGCAAGCCTTACTTTTATGTTTGTAATTTATCAGAAGAAACTTTCTGCGGTATGGTTTTTTGCTATTTGGTTAGGATTTAACATTTTTGGTGCAGTAACAGGCCCTGATGGCATTGATTATGGTGCGCATATTGGGGGCTTTATAGCTGGACTAATTATTGGTTATATTTTGAAAAGTAAAATATTAGAGCAAAACCCTATAATTCGTTTACTAAACCAAAAAGAAGCACAGTTAAAACGTTAATCGTCATATTAAAGCCACTAATAGATGAACATTAGTGGCTTTATCAAACTTCTCACTAATTTCTATAACNATCATTTTGCGGGGCTAAACGTGTCGCTACCTGCGTTAAAAAATTCTCATTTAGAACAACTAAATAGCGAATTTTTTGCCTAGCTATCAACACGTTTTTCCGCCCTCAAAATAGACCACTTAATTAAGCGAATTGGTATTACAACGCGTATAAACTGTATAAAATTGACTCGTATTTTTTATCGGTATATCGTACGTTCTAGCCTCTTCACTAAGTTCGCATTCAAAGTTATTTAATATATCAGACAGCAGTGCTTGCTCTTCGGTGAACTGTATTGTGGTATACCACAAGATTGAATCTTCATCTTTTTTGTTTTCAATATAAATACTCTGTAGCAAAGAGCTATTAAAAAACATGCTTGAAGGTTTTGAACTGCGTATTGTTTTATTATCGAAATAAAAGTAACCATTGTTATCACTTATGGCTTCATCAATATAAGTATCACCATAAATCAGCTCTCTTGTTACTTTAACGCCCTGTTGGGGTTCACCATTACTTAATAGTCTGCCTTTTACAGGCAACGACAACGTAACGTCTTGTTTATTAAAGAACCCAAACATGTCTGCACATCCTTGCATTGGTATTAATAAAAATAAAATAAGCGTTAAAGTCACGCCAGCCGATCTTGTATTGGTCATAAAAAGTCCTTTTCCTATTTATACTTTAACCTAACAATAAATCCGGAAAATAAATAGCGACAATACTGCATCCTACATTAATTAAAATACATAACCACAACACAATAATAAAACGTCGCTTTTGCGATTTATGACGAAGTAATTGTTGAGCAAGTAATGCCCCCGGCCATCCTCCAAATAATGCAAGTAGTTGCAGTGTACGCTCTGGCGTGCGGTTTACTTTTGTATGTGAAGAACGCCTAGCTTGTCGCTTATCCCACGCGTACATTAAAAAAGTGATAGCACTTAATACACTTATATAACCAGGTACATATATTGGTATATAAACAGGTAAGTATTGCAGAGGGTAAGCTAACCAAATGGCAGCTAAATAAAGCAATGAGAACGTGATTAATATTTTCTTTATCAATTAATTATCACCTATACTGGGCTTATAAGAGCCTAACAACGAGAGCCAAATTATGACATATTTTAAATCGCTATTCTTCGCATTATGTTTATGCACATTTAGTAGCTTTGCTAATGAAAATGCCAGTAACCTTGATAAAGACCTAGAAGTGTTTAAACCTTACTTAGGAACGTGGCAAGCAGACTTTAAAGTACCAGAAGGCGCTAAAAAAATACAAGATGTTGGCCGTTGGGAACGCGCTTTAAACGGTAAAGCTATTCGTACCATGCACTCGATTAACGAGGGTGAGTATGGCGGTGAGTCGATGATTTTTTATGATAGCAAAAGGAAGTCACTCGTATTTTATTATTTCACTACGGCAGGATTTTACACTAAAGGCACAATAACGGTATTAAGCCCTACTCAATTTGTAGCCTATGAGGAAGTAACAGGCAGTAAAGAGGGAGTGACTAAGGTTAAATCTACTAGTGATTTAAAAGACGATAAGTTTATTGTATCGACCTCTTACCTTAAAAAGGGTGAGTGGACAAAGCCCGAACAACGTATTTATACACGCAGTACAAAAACGGTTAAATTTAAATAGCCGCGATTTATAAGCACAAAAAAGGCAGCCTAGGCTGCCTTTTGTCATTTATAAAATTGTATTTATTTTACGTATTTTTTAAATGCAGCGTCTACTGGTGTATCAGCAAGGTGATTAGTGTAGTTGCTCATTACTTTTTGAGACAAGCCTACAATAATTTCAAGTAGTTGTTGCTTACCGTAACCTGCTGCAAAGAATTTTTCGATTTGCTCATCGCTGATCACGCCACGTTCACGTGTCATTGCGAGTGTAGTTTCACGAAGAGTTTCTAGCTTAGGGTTTTCAAGTGGTGTTTTGTTTACAAGTGCGTCAACAATACCTTGATCAACTTTCATTGCCGCTGCAATACCACTGTGAGCAGGAACACAGTAATGACATGCGTGCTCAACGTTAATTGATTGCCATACTACTGTTAGCTCTTCTGCATTGAATGATGTTTTTTGAAACAGCTCATGCAGTACTTGGTAACCTTTAAGTAATGTTGGTGCTTCAGCCATTACTGCATGTAAGTTAGGAAGCATACCAAATGCTGCTACTGAATCAGCTAGTAACGGTTTTGCTTCTTCTGATGCGTTTTCTTGAGTGTATAAAGTAAATTCGGCCATGGTTAGCTCCTAATAATTAATAGTTTTAAGTAACTTCGAGACACATAGTATTTGATTTTGAGCGACTGTTCAAGTTAAAATTGAGCAAATGTTCAAATTGATTGAGAATGATATGGCTAATAAGGTTAAATTTGAACGCGAGAATGTAGTTCGCGTTGCTAGTCAGCTATTTTGGCAAAAAGGTTTTCATGCAACCTCAACGCGTGACTTACAAGAAGCCGTTAATATGCGCCCGGGTAGTATTTACTCTGCGTTTGGCTCTAAAGAAGGTCTATATTGCGAATCGCTGAAAGATTACACAGTACAAATGAAAACCCAAATAGAGGGGTTTCTATCAAGTGCAGATACAGTACTTGGTGGGTTACGTGCATTTGTTGAAAACGTGGTAATTAAAACAAAAGATTGCAGCCCAAGCGCTATTTGTATGCTGGTTAAAGCAAACAGCGAGTTTGCAGAAAAAGACTCAAATCTATATGAGCTAAGCTTAGATTTAACAGCTCAATTTGAAGCTTATTTAACGCAGTTGTTTACACAAGCAATAAACAAAGATGAGTTAAGTAATACGTTGACCGCTGTTGAATATGCGCGCTTTTTTCAGGTGCAATTTACAGGTTTACGCGGTTATTTTAATCGTCCTAATGTAGATCAATTTGCTGAGCCAATGATCAACCAAATGTTTATGTTGATTAAAAAGTTATAAATAGCAGTTATCGAGCATTCTCAACAAGTTATACTTATTTTACTAAATAAAAATGGCCAGTATTAACTGGCCATTTTTTTGTGCTTAAAACTTAATTTATAAGTTACGTTTTAAGCTTATTTAGCTCATTATCTTGCTGGGCAACAAGTGCATTAAGCGCTTCGCTGCTATCCCCTGCTTGTGTAGATAAGTCAGCAAGCTGCGATGCGGCATCAGATATAAGCGTTAAATTACGGTTTATTTCTTCAGTCACTAAGCTTTGCTCTTCAGCAGCGGTGGCAATATGTGTAATTTGATTGGTTATTTCATCAACTTTAACAACAACACTGTGCAGAGCATCAAAAGCTACCGATGTTTCATCAACGGCATTTTGTGCACGTACTACGCCTTTTTCAATAACGGTAGATGCGTTACCTACTTCAGATAATAAACTATCAATTAACTGGCTTATGTCATCTGTTGATGAACGCGTTTTAGAAGCAAGTGCACGTACTTCATCAGCAACAACGGCAAAGCCTCGCCCGTGCTCACCAGCGCGCGCAGCTTCAATGGCTGCGTTAAGTGCAAGTAAGTTTGTTTGTTCTGAAATAGTACGAATTACATCTAATATTTGCGTAATGTCTTTACTACGCGAAGCGACTTTTTCAACTGCTTGGTTTGCTTCTTTAATTTCTTCAGACATCGTTTTAACTTGTGTCATCGCTGACGATAAGCTCGACTCACTGCTTACTACCAAGCTATTTATTTCATCGGCTTGTTGGGCTGATTGCTCTGATGCTCTGGCGACTTCGAGTGCTGTTGCGCTCATTTCGTTCATAGCCGTTACCACACTTTCAATTTCTTGAAATTGAGATTGAACATTATGCTTAGTATCAATAGCGATGTGTTGTGCTATTTCGCCTTGCTGTTTAGTTTGCTCAGACACCGCTTTTAGTTCAGAAATTAAATCACGTAGTTTTGCTAAAAATCGATTAAACCCACCAGCTAATGCAATAAGTTCTGCGTGGCTATCAACATGCAATGTATGCGTTAAATCACCCTCAGAACTTGCGAGGTTATCAACCCGCTGTTGAATTTGTTGTAGCGGCGCTATTACACCTGCAATTACTAATTTCATAATAACAAAAGCAACCACAGCAATTATTAAGCCTGTAATTAAAATAATAAACCCGAGTGATGCTGCTGTTTCTTGCATGTTTTTTTCTAGCGCTTCAGGCCCTGCAAGTGCTAGGTCTGTAGGTACTTCTATGATTAATGACCACTGAGTGTTTGCTAGTTTTATATCAATTGGATAATTTACTAAATATTCACTATTTGTTTTAAAAATACCGCTTTGCCCTTTAGACTTTTCAATATCATTAAATATAGTAGAACTAACAGCCTCTTTAATTGGGCGCCCTAATTTAGATTTATAATGACTGCTGCCTACAACTAAACCTAAATCACTTAATAAGGTTACTTTAGCTTGACCATTGTAAAGCTGCTTAGAAAGCTGCTCAGTCATTACTTGAAAGGTTGGTAGAGTTAAATCAACGCCTGCTAAACCAATAAACTGGCCTGACTTTAAAATAGGCACGGTTAACGAAGTTAGCATTACCGAATCGCCCGATGGAATTTCGTATAAATACGGTTCCATAATACAAGGCTTAAGTGTGTCTTTTGCGCACAAATACCACTGCGCTTCACGAATACCAAATTCATTTAAAGAGGTAATATATTTATCGGCAGCATTCGCTACTTTTTGTTGTTCAATTACGCCTTTTTGATCGCGAGTTATATATACCTCTAACGTACCAGCACTATCTACTGAATGCTTATACCCTTGTTGATATTGAGAATCTTGCCCATCAAAAGCGTTCGGTTCAAATTGAGAATAAATAGATGATAAGAGAGTGTTTTGTTCTAAAACCGCTTTATTTATACTGACAACTGTATCTCGGTCTAAAGTGCTTTGTTTTGCTGCATCGCCAAGTAGTGCCGCTAATGAATAAGGAACACGGTAAGCTTCATTAATAAAGCCAGCAATTTTTTCTCCGTATCCAGCCGCATGAGCATTAAGCTTTTCTTCTACTTCTACAGTAATGTACTCTTCGGATTTGGTCGCTAACTGCTTATTACTTGATGATAACTGCCACCACAAAATGCCTGATAGCACTAGTACAGTTATAAATATACTGCCGACGCTAAGCCAGAGTAACTTTTTTGCTAACGATATTTCTCGCATTCATCACACCCTTTAAATTAAAACTACTGGTACAGTTTAGTAGATCTAATCAATGAAGCTATGAATATCGTTAAACAAATTGAATTTAATACAATACGTTGAGTTTTTTAAAGTTTAGCTAAACGTGCCGTTGTAATTGAGGCTGCAATTAATAAACACACACTTACCCATAAACACGCACTAAGCCCATATACTTGAAAAACCCAGCCAGAAAGCACCGTACCAAGCAAACGCCCTATCGCATTAGCCATATAATAAAAGCCAACGTCGAGCGACACCCCATCGTTTTTAGCAAAACTTACTATTAAGTAACTATGCAGCGATGAATTTACAGCAAATACACCACCAAAAATAAGTAAACCGATTACAAGCGTAAAATGTACCGCTACATCAAATTGCATCAACAACGCTAAAATGCCAGTTACGCCACTTAATAGAGCAACCCACCAATACGCTTTTTTGACTGAATGTGAATTTGAATCACCTTGCCCAGTTATACGCGGTGCTTGCGATTGCACAAGCCCATACGCAATAACCCACAAAGCCATAAAGCCGCTTACCCACCAGTGATCCCAGTTAAACTGAGCGGCTAAGTAAACCGGCAATGCAACCACAAACCATACATCGCGCGCCGCAAACAAGCATAAACGCGCTGCACTAAGTAAATTGATTGCCCGCGATTTAGAAAATAATTCTTTAAACTTAGGTTTGTTTTTAGCTTTACCAATATCGCCTTTTAAAAAAGTTAAACTAATAACCCACGCAACACTGAGTAAAAGAATTAGGCTTATTAATGCCCCCACAAAACCAAATACGGTAAGTAGCAAGCCACCTAAAAAAAAGCCCACTCCTTTTAATGCATTTTTAGAGCCTGTAAGTATGGCAATCCATTTATATAATTGGCTTTGCCCTGCATCGTCTTGTGGTACTAAATACTTAATGGCGCTTTTTGCGCTCATTTTATTTAAGTCTTTAGCTATGCCACTCAGTGCTTGCGCTGCCATAACATAGGCAACGGTTAGCCAATCCCCAGGCACGCAAAGCATAGCTAAAGCTACAAGCTGCAGCCCAAGCCCTACATTCATGGTTTTATTTAACCCTAAATGTGCTCCTAGCCAACCACCTATTAAATTGGTGATTACGCCAAAAATTTCATAAAACAAAAACAACATGGCTATCGCAAATGCGCCATATCCCAACTGATGAAAGTACAGCACCACCAGCATGCGCAATGCACCATCAGTTAAAGTAAATGCCCAGTAATTACCGGTAATTATTAAATATTGTTTTATAGAGCTTGGTAAATTAGCCAACTGCGCAAGCATGAATTTAAACCTTTTTAAACGAGATTAAACCAAATCACTTTGTGCAACTTTAAGCATTAGCTCAGCGGTACGGTTTGCATAACCCCATTCGTTATCATACCAAGCGTATAATTTAAGCTGAGTGTTGTTAATTACCATAGTTGAAAGCGCATCTATGGTGCAGCTACGTGGATCTGTTTTATAATCTATAGATACAAGCGGTCTTTCTTCGTAGCCTAAAATGTCTTTTAGCTCGTTATTTGCGGCGTTTTTAAACCAAGTGTTTACTTCATCTTGTGTAACACCTCGCTCTAGCTCAAAAACACAATCGGTAATTGACGCGTTAGTAAGAGGTACACGCACAGCATGGCCGTTTAATTTCCCCTTAAGCTCAGGGAAAATATGCGTAATAGCCGTTGCACTACCGGTTGTAGTAGGAATTAAACTAGTACCGCACGAACGCGCACGGCGTAAATCTTTATGAGGGGCATCAATAATCGTTTGGGTATTAGTAATGTCGTGAATAGTAGTCATTGAGCCGTGCTTAATACCCACTTTTTCTTGGAGTACTTTTACTATTGGCGCTAAACAGTTAGTTGTGCAAGAAGCAGCTGTAACAATTTTATGCTCACTTGGGTTATATAGGTCATCGTTTACACCCATTACTACATTTAAAATACCGTCTTCTTTTACTGGTGCTGTTACCACAACACGCTTAACACCTTGCGCTAAATATTGATTTAACAGCTCAGTGGTTTTCATTTTACCGCTGGCCTCTATTACTACATCGCAATCTGACCAATCAGTTTCATTTATGGTTTTGTTGTTGGTAACTGCAATCGTGTGCTTACCCACACTAAAGCTATTATCATCACTAGAAACCTGTTGTGCTAAGCGCCCGTGTACTGAGTCAAACTCAATTAAATGTGCGTGTGTTTTAGCATCGCCCGCTACATCATTTACTTTAATAAACTCTATTTCTGGCCAATCAACTGCTGCACGCAGTGTTAAACGTCCCATACGGCCAAAACCGTTAATACCTACTTTAATAGTCATAATTAAATACCTTTAATAAGTTAATTTATTAGTTAGTTACAACAGCTAGCTGCACGTTCAGGGCGATTACCCATAGCGTTTAAGCGCGTTAAATCGTTTTGATAAAATGAAGAGTTAGCAGTAAGCGTTTGCGTTAATACATTTTTAGCCCACTCTGGCAGTGCTTTGTTAATACTGTAGTACACCCATTGATTTTGTTTACGGTCGCTCAATAATCCGCATTGTCTTAACTGTGCTAAATGTCGAGATACCTTAGGTTGGCTTAATTTAAGTGCAGCAACAAGCTCGCATACACACAGCTCTTCTTCGTGGCTAATTAGCAGCATTGCTTTTAAACGTGTATCGTCCGCTAGGCATTTATAAAATTGAAGTGGGTTGAATTGTTCCATACTGTCCTCACTGTGCTTATGCATACACAATAAAACAAAACAACAACATATGGAATAGTGAATATACGTTTTATCGTATATTTAATTTTTATGCCTTAAACGCAAAAAAGCACACAACGACTAATTGTCGTTGTGTGCTTTTATAACTTTTCTTTATTTAGTTATTAAATAACTGAAAGCTCTACTTCAATATTGCCACGTGTTGCGTTTGAATATGGGCATACTTGGTGTGCTTTATCTACAAGCGTTTGCGCTGCAGCTTTATCCATATCACCTAGTGATACAGCTAGTTTTACCGCAATACCAAAACCGCCTTCAATAGCACCAATAGACACTTCAGAATTAATATGTGTGTCGCTTGGTAAATCTATTTTTTCGCTACCTGCTACAAATTTAAGTGCGCCAATAAAACATGCTGCATAACCTGCGGCAAATAATTGCTCTGGGTTAGTGCCTTGTCCGTCGTCTCCGCCTAAACCTTTAGGTGTTGATAAATTTACATCTAAACGACCATCATCAGATTTAGCTACGCCTTCACGGCCACCAGTTGCAGTTGCTTTTGCTGTGTAAGCTACGTTTTGTAATACATTCATAATGAACTCCAAAGTTTTAAAATATCAATCAATTTAGTTTGTGTGCAAAATAATAGATCAAGTAATTAGAGATTGCAAATACTTTGCATGCAAATTAAAATAGCATGTATCGAAATAAAGGATAACGTTATGCCGTTTGAGCAATTAAAGTTAAAAAATCAGTTATGCCATCGGTTATATATGGCATCTAACAGCATTGCGCGTGCGTATCGCGAGCCTTTAAACGAGCTAAATTTAACTTACCCGCAATACGTAGTAATGATGGCGCTGTGGGAGCAAGACGAAATAACAATTGCAGGGCTAATAGATAAAACCGCGATAGACGGCGGTGCAATGACCCAAATACTCAAAAAAATGAGCGACAAATCATTACTGGCTGTTATTAAAGATGAGCACGACAAACGCAAACGCCTAGTCCAGCTAACCCAGCATGGCCAATCACTTAAGTTAAAAGCAGCCGATATTCCTAAAAATATTTTATGTAAATTTGATAGTGTAGATGCAACACAAGCGAAGCAGTTGATGCAGCTGCTCGATTTAGTAGTAAACGACTTAGCCGATTAGGCTCTTAATTTTTAAACAATAAACGTGTTTTAAAAGGTTTTAAAAATGACTCATATTAAAAAATTACTATTAGCTGCGGCGTGTAGCACGGCACTTTTAGGTAGTAACGCAGTAATTGCTAATACTGCTAATCAAAATGCTGATTTAAAAACAGTAGCCACATTTGATGCGCAGCACCCACCGGGTAACATTGCTATTACCCCATCGGGCAGAAAGTTTTTATCTGTGCACGGTTTTTTTGGCCAAAAGCAAAAAATTATGGAGCTTTTAAGCGATGGTACAACTAAGCCCTACCCTAATGAAGAGTGGGCATACGCGTACAATAACGGTAAAGGTTTTTACGATGTACTTGGCATAAACGTATCAAGTGATGGTGTGTTATGGATGCTCGACACTTCAGGGCCCGATCACGCTGGGCGCTTAGTAGGCTGGGATACAAACAAAGAGCAACTGCATAAAATTATTTATCTGGCTAAACCAACCATTACCGACACCTCATTTTTAAACGATTTAGTCATCGATAATAAGCATGGCGTTGTATACATTGCCGACACAGCACAAGGCAACCAAGCCGCTATTATTACCGTAAACCTTAAAACAGGTGTCGCACGCAGAGTATTACAAAATAGTCATTACACCACAGCCGAAAATATCGATATGGTTATTGATGGGCGCACAATGAGCATTGGCGGACAACCTGCCCGTTTAGGTGTTAACCCAATCACGCTTGACCCTAACGAAGACTGGCTTTACTTTGGCTCTATGTCGGGCACGTCGGTTTACCGCATTGCCACCAGCGATATAAATAACAAGAGCCTTTCGGCTAAAGCGCTTGAAGACAAAGTTACGCGTTACGGCACTAAGCCAATTTCAGATGGTATTATTGTTGATGGCGGCGGTAACGTATATGTAACCGACATAACCAATGGCGCAATTGGCGTAGTTAAACCCACTGGCGACTACGAAGTATTATTTAAAGACGAACGTTTGAGCTGGCCTGATGGTTTTAGTTACGGAGCCGATCATAAAATATATTTTACCGTAGACGATTTACATAATTCGCCTGTACTTAATAATGGCAAAAATCAAAGCCACGGTAAGTTTAAAGTAATGTCGTTCGAGCCTTTAGTAAAAGGAAAAGTAGGCCGCTAGTTTACTTTTTAAGTGACTACATTTTTAAAAAAGCCTTGCACATTTAAGTGATCTAATAGTTGCAGGGCTTTTTGTTAAAGACACACCACACTGGTGCATCTTTTAGTAATACTTCACCGCTTTGGTGCTAATGCTTTAGTACGCATTTATACTTAAATACTAAATACCTGATTTCTATTCATAAAATATTCAAGTTAATGTTGGCATACTTCTTCCTATAAACTGATGTGTTCAGTGAAAATACCAAGGAAAAACCATGTTCAACTTATACCATACCCTTTACCTTTTATGGCGCTTAGACATCAGCGTTTGGCAAGTTAATGATCCAACAAATACCCATACCACCGCTGACAAAGAGCGCGTCTATGTTAAGTAGCATCGTATTGTGTAAAGGCTTGGCATAAAGCTTAAATGTATAAACCTACTTTAGGCTAAGCTTTTGCACACTATGAAATTTATGTGTACATTTTAATTAAACTTCAAATTAATCGTTCAATATAAAAACAACCCCTTTGTAATAAACTCCACATTTAAAAACGTCGAAAAAATTAGTAAAAACACTGCGTTTATAACTTTGCAAGCAGCCCTAATGCGTTGTATTGTTGCATCCTATTGAAAATTTTTAGTTGGAACGTGTATGCACGCTTTGGAAGTTAATTTTGATGGCTTAGTTGGCCCTACTCACAACTACGCTGGTTTATCGTATGGTAATGTTGCCTCGTTAAATAACGCAGCAAGCTTTTCAAATCCTCAAGAGGCAGTACTGCAAGGCCTTGAAAAAATGAAAGCCATGCACGACAAAGGCCTAACTCAAGGTGTATTTGCCCCTCATGCGCGCCCCGACTTAAACGTACTGCGCCGCTTAGGCTTTACCGGTAATGATGCACAAGTAATTCATAAAGCATTTAAAGCAGATCCTATTTTATTACGCGCGTGTTATTCAGCGTCAGCAATGTGGACAGCCAATGCCGCTACGGTATCGCCATCACCTGATACAACCGACGGCAAAGTACATTTTACTTCAGCTAATTTAAATAATAAGTTTCATCGTTCATTAGAGCCTGCAACCACTACACGCTTATTAAAAGCGATGTTTAACAATGACAAATACTTTGCGCACCATACCCATTTGCCAGACCAAGGCTTTTTTGGCGACGAAGGTGCAGCAAACCATACTCGTTTTTGTGACAGCCACGGCGAGCAAGGCCTTGAAATGTTTGTATTTGGTGCCAGCGCGTTTAATAGCCAATTACCAAAACCAGCTAAATTTCCTGCAAGGCAAACTCTCGAAGCCTCAGAAGCAATTTGTCGCTTACATAACTTAAAAGATTCAAGCCAAATTTTACTACAGCAAAATCCAGACGTAATAGACCAAGGTGTGTTTCATAACGATGTAATTGCAGTAGGTAACGCCAACGTATTACTGTGCCACCAGCAAGCATTTTTAAACCAAGCTTTGGCACTGCAAGATATTCGCGAAGCGTATGTGGGCAATAAAGAATTTTATATTATTGAAGTACCTACCGATAAAGTAAGCATTACCGATGCTGTAAGTAGTTACTTATTTAATAGCCAGCTAGTGAGCCTTGAAGATGGTTCAATGCTGTTAGTGGCACCACAAGAATGTAAACGCAACAGCGCGGTTAACGCCTACATTGAAGAAATGATCATGGCAGATAACCCAGTAAACCAAGTGCAGTTTTTTGATTTACGCCAAAGTATGCAAAATGGCGGCGGCCCAGCTTGTTTGCGTTTACGTGTAGCCCTTAACGAGCAAGAACTTGCTGCAGTAAACCCAGAGGTTATTTTAACTGATACTAAATACACACAACTGTGTGACTGGGCAAAACGTAACTACCGCGACAAATTAGGCGCAAGTGACTTTGCAGACTCAGCCCTATTAACTGAAAGCTACCAAGCACTTGATGAGCTAACGCAGCTACTTAATTTAGGCTCAGTGTACGACTTTCAATTAGAAGGTTAATACCTCAGTTAACACAAAGGCTAATACTACGGCTAATACAAAAATAGCGAGCCAAGGCTCGCTATTTTTATTTGTGTTTATGTTAATACATATTTAAGCATCTTTGTTAACAGTTATTGCCGACGCCATAGACTCAGATATATGCAGCGTACGCTGCGGAAACGGAATACTCAGCCCAGCACCTTCAATTGCTTCTTTAACGCGTTTATTTAAATCCCACACAGTTTGCCAATAATCACCATTAACAGTCCACGCACGTAATTGAATGTTCACTGCGCTTTCGCCTATTGATGTCACCATTACTTTAGGTGCAGGCTCTGCAAGTAATCGGCTCTCTGATGCAGCTAATTCTTTAAGTACATTTAAGCCAACGTCAATAGAGTCGGCATACGAAATCCCCACCACTATGTCCATTCGTCTTTTGCCATTACGGGTAAAGTTTTTAATATTGCCACCCCACACTTTGCCGTTAGGCGATGCGATATAAAGACCGTCGGTGGTTTTAAAAATAGTGGTAAACAAGTTTATTTCACTCACAGTACCAAGCGTGCCACTGGCATCAACAAAGTCGCCTATTTTAAAAGGTCTGAGTATTAGCAGCATAATACCCGCAGCAATATTGCTCAGCGTATTTTTAAGGGCTAAACCAATCGCTAAACCAGCAGCACCCATTAGCGCAATTAAACTGGCCGTATTAACGCCAAAAATATCTAAAATAAATAGCCCACCAATTATATAAACTAAATAACCAGCAATACTCGATAAAAGAGGAAGCAGCGTACTATCCACTCTTTTTAATGGCGATTTAGAGTTTTTAATCGCTTTTTTAACCGATCGTGCAATTAAGGCACTCGCAACTAAAATCACCAACGCTAAAACCACTTTGTACCCTAAAGTGATGATTGTTTCTGAATGGCTTTGCCAAAACGCTAAAAGTTTATCTTTCATGTTTGTTCCGATAAATGTGGCTGAAACTCAGCAAAATAATGGTTAAATCTAATAAAAACCGACTTCAAAAGAAGTGGCGCGAGTATATAGAATAAAAAATTTAAACCTACCTTTTTTAATCACTTATTCCAATTTTAATAACGGCCTAAAAACCATGGTTATTAGAATATAAAACACCGCCATTTATGGCTAATTTATAGCGACTATTCAATGTAGGTTAATCGTTTATTGGTATGGTGATTTTAAGTTTTTAACGTTCATTAAAGAGGTCATCTATGGCAAAAGAAAAAATAGTACTTATAACTGGTGCTTCAAGTGGCATTGGCGAAGCAACCGCAAAAACCCTTGTTAACAACGGCCATAAAGTAATACTTACCGCTAGACGCGAAGATAAGTTAACGGAGTTAGTTGAGTCGCTAGGCTCAAATAACGCACTGAGCGTAGCTGCAGATGCAACCGACTTTACCGCACTTGAAAGCGTGGTTACCAAAGGCATTGAAAAGTTTGGTCGATTAGACGTAGCCTTTGCTAATGCAGGTATGGGCGTTTCAACCGCAGGCACCGAAAAAGGTGACCCAGATGAGTGGTCAACCATGATTGATATAAACATTAAAGCCCTACTGTGGACTGCAAAATTAACCCTGCCGCATTTACGCCAAAATAAAGGTCACTTTATATTAACCAGCTCAGCTGCTGGTCGTAAGCCATTAGGAGGCTCTATTTACGGGGCAACTAAATGGTTTGCTTATGGCTTTGGACAAAACTTAGCTGAGGAAATGAGCGATTGGAACGGCCGCTGCACAACCATAGCACCAGGTATGGTAAACACCCCGTTTTTTGATGAAGCAAAACCCGACAAACTCGACCCACAAGATGTAGCCGACGCGGTATTGTTTGCTATTGAAGCAAACCAGCGCAACAGCGTACGCGAGATTTATTTAATGCCGACTAATTAACGTTGATTGGTTGAGTTCGGGCTGTCAGGTTTAATGCTAATGGTGTTAAACCTGATGGTTATTAGTACTTAGTTTGGGTTAGGTGTTAGTAGGTAAGAATGAATTAAAGGTATTACGCATTTAAAGTCTTATTAATTGCCAATGCTGCCCTTAAACCATATGTAAGCAAAATATAAGACAACGGCAATATATCCAAAAGAAATAATTAGGTTTACTTTCCAAAGGTTTAGCCAAAAATTGCCTCTGAAATAAGTGCGTTCTCTTACTTCATGGTTGAACAATGCTACTGAAGAGGGCACTAATATTAACGCAGACCAACCAAGTATAGGTAACACCATAAACATAATGCCTATGCCTGTACCTCCTGCTGAAGCGTCGGATGCTTCACCATCAATTGGGGCTAGCATCACGTAGCCTAAAATAAACCCAACAATCGCAAGTATAAAACCTAAAAGCTGAAATGTTCTCATTATTATCCTTGGCAACTAACGAGACTGTAAAATAACTCCAACAGCCAAATTCAATTAAAAAATGATCTCCTTTAATTAACCCTAAGCGTTTTTAAAGCATTACAAGATTTAGATTGGGTGTCACTGTAATTCACGCTGGAGCAAAACTAACTGTTTTTTGTCCTTATTGGATCGTCTTGTTAGCACTATTTTAACGACTTTGCCAAAGAACTATATACTAGATCTACAAAAGTTGTTCCGTGCCATTCATCGTCAAGCGATGGATTTACTGTATCAGGTGCTCCACCAATTAGATCACGCATAATACGGTAATCATTACTACGCTGCGCAAGTATTTGCATTTTCTCTTGGTGCTCAGGAGGAAGCATTTTATTTTTATACCATGCACGAAAAACATGTTTAAAAAGAGGTTCATTACAAGAAAACCATTCGCCTTGTCTTCTTAGATGAGAAAACTTTTGGTGTAATTCAGCCTCTCTAGCAGAGCCTCCTGGTTCTAATGCGCCAATAATTAATTGGCCATACGTACCAGTTTGTAAATTTTGTAAACGCTGGAGTACATTTTTAGATCTACCAATCTTTATAAATAGCCCATGTAAAGGGTGTGCATTTTTAGGTGGTCCAGCCCAAGAGTCTGGTACCTGAATAATATAATAAACGCTATCGATAGTCCCAAAAGAAACTTTATTCGCCCACTCACACCAAGGTGTAACCCATTCATCTGCTTTTTTAAAAGTAGAAAAGTATTCGGTTGTGAAATAGTGTTCACCATTTTCAAGGTGTATATCTGCTACAAACTCACCGTTTTCGCATTCTCGAATACTCTCAACTTTCAATAGAACCTCTGATAGTGCTAACGCCCACTTAAGCGGACAAAAATAGTTGGTTAAAATGTGAAGCGAAGCGGAACCTAACCAACTGTTTTTGTTCCGTTTGAAGTGCTTGTTATGTGGCAGTGTACTGTAAATTTTATTAAGCTTTAAAAGCTATAAATACACCAACAACACAAATAAGTTGAATGAAGTACACCGCTTGTAATACTTTCCCATTTTTAGCCGCTACAACAAAACCTGTAGAGTCAGAAGTTTTAGGCTTATAGGTAATAAAAAACAATAAATTTTTAAAACCACCAAAAGGGTTTATCCAAGAATTTTTACTTGGGTTCTCTATTTCTGAGTCTGAATGTTTTTGCATGTTATCAATGCAACTATTTTCCAAATAATTAAACAGAAATGAGCTTACGAATATCCATACCCAGATTATCAACCCTATAATTAGTTCAAATTGACTCAATGCTGACTCCATACCACATAACGCTTAATATAACTGGAAAATACGAGCGCTTTACAGCGAGTAGTTTCCCAGTTGATGTTTTTGTTATACGCACATATTACGCTAATGTTTGGGAACATAGGTTTTACCCCACTTATTAGCCGCTGCCAAAGCAAAACCAAAATAGACAATACTAAAAACACCATTGAAAAATTCAAAATTTACTTCGTTGTTTACAGATTCAAAAGCGGCACTAAAAAGAGATATGAAAAATCCAAGTACAGCACTAAACCAAATGAATCTAATTATCACACCATAAACTTTCTCACTCAAAATCCCACTGTGTTCCTGAAAGCTCAGGAAAAAACTGGTTATTTTATGACAAATATAAACCATCAATAACGTTAGCGGCGGTACTAAAATTGCTTCTACAACTTCATGAAATATTAGGCCAATTAACATAGCTAACGAACACCACACTAAAGGAATTTTAAAACCCAATATCTCAGTGTAATTTAAGTATTTTGGTTTAACAGCTTCGTTAT
>NZ_JADYXK010000021.1:0-76776 GCF_015864275.1 Pseudoalteromonas sp. NZS11_1 | reverse complement strand
TAACTGATGGTCCACTCACTATCGAAGCAAGCGTCAGTGACAGTGCAGGCAATACCACCACGTTAAGTGAAGGCGCAACATTGGATACCAATGCACCGAGTATTAATATTGATGCATTAATGGATACAAATGATACAACGCCGAATGTGAGCGGTACCAGCAGTGCAGCAAATGGCACTATTATCACCGTCAGCTTCACGGACAGTAATGACATAACAAACACGGTACAAACAACTGTTACAGACGGTATCTGGAGTGTTGAAGCTCCTGTTGACTTAGCTGAAGGCAGTTATGAAGTTGAAGCGAGTGTTACAGATGGAAGCGGCAATACAAGTACAGCAACAGAAAATGGTGTAGTGGATACGACCATTCCTAATATTGCCGTAAATGATGTAACAGTGACTGATGACACAACACCTACGATCACCGGCACAGCGAATGCGCCACAAGGCAGCACCGTGAGCGTTGAAATCACCGACAGTAATAATATTACTCATACCGTAACGACCACATTAGGGGTTAATGGCACATGGAGCGTAGCTGCCACGCAAGTGCTGGCTGAAGGCACCTTTACAGTGAGCGCCAGTGTGAGCGATGCCGCAGGCAACGAAGCCACTGCCACAGGCGCAGGTGAAATAGACATCACTGCACCGACACTTGTACTTACCAGCCCAGGCTCAAGTAATGACATCACCCCGACACTCAGTGGCACAAGTGATGCCGTTGAAGGCACGGTTATTAACTTCACGGTTGTGGACGATCAAGGCAATACACAAACGTTCACCACCACGGTGGATGCCGATGGCAACTTCTCAGTGGAAGTACCGACTGCACTGGCAGAAGGACCATATAGCATCGAAGCAAGTATTAGCGATGTGGCAGGTAACAGCACCGATATTACCGGCAACGGCACCATTGATACCACAGCACCAAGTGTGAGTGTAGATGCGCCAGTATTAACAAACGACAGCACGCCCACAGTGACAGGCACTAGTGATGCACCTAACAGCACCATCACGGTGACGTTTACAGATGCAGCAAATGCCACTCAAAGCATTGATGTACAAACCGATGCAAGTGGTAACTGGAGTGCAACGCCAAGCGGCGATNACAGCACCAAGTGTGAGTGTAGATGCGCCAGTATTAACAAACGACAGCACGCCCACAGTGACAGGCACTAGTGATGCACCTAACAGCACCATCACGGTGACGTTTACAGATGCAGCAAATGCGACTCAAAGCATTGATGTACAAACCGATGCCAATGGTAACTGGAGTGCGACACCAACAGGTACATTAGCCGAAGGTAATTACAGCGTCAGCGCCAGCATTACCGATGCGGCAGGCAACACAGGCACCGGCACTGACACTGGCGAAGTGGATATAACCGCTCCGGATCTTGAAATTATTCCATCGTTTTTATTAGGTAATTTAGTTTCTCTTTCGGGGGATTCTGATTTACCGGGAGGCTCTGTAATCACTATTACAGAGTACCTAGTTGGGGGATTAGTTGGTGCAACTTATACAGCGACAACAAATCCTGATGGTACGTGGGGGCTTGCAAACATAACAGTACCATTACTAAACCTTGCCTATGTGACTGCCAGTGCAACGGATGCCGCCGGTAATGTAAGAACAATCAATACACTTGATTTTGATAACGTAGCGCCAGAACTAACCGTTAGTGTTGATGCTTTATCTAATGACAGTACGCCAGTAATTAGCGGAACCACCGATATGGGGCAAGGCACTGTAATTGATGTGACTGTCACCGATAGTGCAGGGCAAAGCCAAGAGTTTACTGCGATTGTTCAAGCCGATGGCAGTTGGTCAGCAGATGTACCAGCAGAGCTAGCGCAAGGTCAATACACTGTTGTTGCAGAGGTTAGAGACAGTGTTGGTAATTTAACAACGCAGCAGGCTCAAGGTGAAATAGATAGCGTTGCTCCTACATTAATTGTGAACGAAGTTAACGTGACAATAGATACAACCCCTACAATTTCAGGCACGAGTAATGAGATTGGTGCTGATGTAACCATCCTTATCGGCGGTCAAACACTAACAGCAACAGTGGGTACTGATGGCAATTGGCAAGTAGATGTCCCCGTAGCACTTGTTGATGGTGATTATACGGCTCAAGTAAGTGTTACCGATGATGCTAATAATACCAGCAGCACGGCTATTGATTTAACAATTGATACCCAAGTACCTGTTATTGTACTTAATGACATAACTGTATTTAACACTGAGACACCAGTTATAAATGGTACTTCAACTGAACCACAGGATACGGTGGTCGATATAGTTATTACAGATAACAACGGTGATATACATACTTTAACCGCAATAGTTGATGCTAACGGCGATTGGCAAGTTACGGCGCCAAGCTTGCCAAATGGCAATTATGATGTAGAGGTAAGTATTACCGATGATGCTGGCAATCAAGGAGTGGATACAGGCTCGAGCTTTATTGATACTCAAGCACCAAGTATTACTATAAACGCATTAGGTACAATTAATGACAGCACGCCAACTATTTCAGGCACATCCAATGAACCTGAAAACACGAGTATTACAGTAACTGTGACCGATGGAGATAGTACCGAGACTTATACAACTGTTGTTGGTGCAGGTGGTGCTTGGACTGTAGATATTACAGATGCACTGACTGATGGTGAAGTTACAGTTTCTGCAAGTGTTACTGATGCCGCAGGGAATGAATCAGTTGCAAATAGTACCGCAATGTTAAATACCAATGCGCCTACAATTAATATTAATACAATTGCTGATACAAACGATCAAACACCAGCAATATCAGGCACAAGTAGTGCGGCAGATAATACAGAAATCACGGTTGTCATAACTGATGTTAATAACGTTTCACATACTGTAACTACAACTGTGGTAGGTGGGGTGTGGAGTGTTGATGCGACAGATATTCTACCTGAAGGTGAATTTACTGTTTCGGCAAGTGTAACTGAAGGAGGCTTAACGAGTAATACAACAGGTAGCGGTGTTATCGATTTAACTCCACCAGCCCTTAATATTACACCGCTTACAATTTCAAATGATACAACGCCAACAATTTCAGGCACAACTACAGCTCCACAAGGCGCCATAGTCGCTATTTTAATTACAGATAGCTTAGGTGTCGAGCAAACGGTTAATGCTACTGTTGGTGCAAATGGCACATGGTCAGTCGCTGTAAGTACAGAGTTGAGCGAGGGCACTTACACGGTTTTAGCTTCAACAACAGATACTGCAGGTAATCCTGTAAACACAAGTATTACAGGGGAAGTTGATATAACAGCACCTGTTGTGACTATTAACGATATTGTTGGAAGTACCGATCTAACTCCAAGTATTTCAGGGAACGTGACAGGAGCCATGGTAGGTGATGCAGTTGCTGTGATATTTACCGATGCACTCGGGAATAAGCATACTGTAAATACAACAGTTCAAACGGGTGGTGTATGGTCTGTAGAGGCAACTAGCTCTCTATCACAAGGAGATTATTCAGTTGAAGTATTTGTTACTGACAGCGCGGGTAATACCGGGGATGCAACAAATACAGCAACCATTGATACAATTGCTCCCGAAATTAGTATTGATCAAAGTTCATTAATACTCACCCAAGACAGCACGCCATTAATTAATGGCACATCAAACGAGCCAAATACAAACGTTATAGTTACGTTTACTGACTCAGCTGGAGTTTCTCATCAAATTACCGTACAAACGGATGAAAATGGTGACTGGCAAGCCGCTGCAGATAACGAATTAGCAGAAGGGGGCTACAGTGTTACGGCAACGATTACTGATAGCGCAGGGAATACCTCTGTTGATAGTAAAACGGGTGGCGAAGTAGATACAGTAGGGCCAGAGCTTACTATTGTGCCTTCGTTCCTATTAGGTCAATTGGTTTCTTTATCTGGTACTTCTGATTTAGGTGAAGGTAAAACAGTCACTGTTAATTTAGAATTAGCAGGTGATTTGGCTAACTTAACTTACGATGTAACCACCGATGCCAATGGCGATTGGGTGTTATTAGGCCTAGCGGTTAATATTATTGGCTTATCGGTTGTTGAAGCCTCTGCAACCGATGAAGCGGGTAACACCACCACTATAACTACGGCTGATGTAGATGCTTCAACGCCATTACTTAATGCGGTAGTTGACTTTACTACTGGCCAGGGAGATTTGCCGATAATTAGCGGTACGACCGACCAAGCCCCAGGCACCGAAGTGCTAGTGAGAGTGGTAGATAGCGAAAATGTAGTACAAGAGCTTACGGCTATAGTGCAAGCCGATAATACGTGGGCTGTGCAGGTTCCTCAATCATTGGCTGAAGGTACATTCAGCGTAACAGTTGACGTGTTAAGTGAAGTCGGTATTACTACCACGCAACTACTTACCGCAGTGGTGGATACAATATCGCCAACACTTGGCTTAGAGGTTATTGGCACAACATCAGACTCCACGCCAATTATCCAAGGTACCAGTGATTTAATTAATGGTGTTGTTGAAATACAACTTGATGGTGGTTCAGTTTTAACCACTACGGTTAATGCAGCTGGGTTATTTTCACTCGAGGTAGATGCACTAACTGAAGGGCAGCACGTTGCTAATGTGAGTATTACAGACGAAGCAGGTAATGTAGTAACTGATACGCTTGAATTCGTCGTTGATACGCTAGTACCAGTAGTTGGAATTTTACCACTGAGCATTAGCGATACCGATTTATTAACTATTTCAGGCACATCGGAAGAGCCTGAAGGTACAGACATTGACGTAACTGTTATTGGTAGCAATGGTGATGAAACAGTATTTGATGCTGTAGTTGGTAGTAATGGTACTTGGTCTCTAGTAACCACCAGCTTATCTGATGGTGTTTATGATGTGTATGCGAGTATTACTGATGCCGCAGGTAATACTGGGCAGTCAGCCATTGAACAAGTAACTATAGACACCATTCCACCAGCGTTAGAAATAGATGCGTTCGGAGTACTTAATACTCTAACACCAACAATTACAGGCTCTAGCGATGAGGAAGTAGGGAGTTTAATTACTGTAAATATCACTGACTCAACAGCCGCAGTACAAACAGTTACTACTACTGTTTTAGGAGATGGCACTTGGTCTGTCATTGCTTCTTTATTACCTGAAGGAGAAATTACAGTTGAGGCCATAAGTACCGATAGCGCTGGTAATACAACCACTGTAAATCAAATAGGTACTGTCAGTACAACCTTGCCAAGTTTGTTGATAAACCCAATAATTGATACAAGCGATACAACGCCTACGATTACAGGTACCACGGATGTATTAGCAGGTGATGTACAGGTAGTTATTACCGATAGTAGCGGTACAGCAACGACATATAACACCACAGCCATTGCCGGTGAATGGACTCTAATACCTACAACACCATTAGCTGAAGGCGCCTTTACTGTAAGTGCTACAGTTGAAGACTTAGGGCTTTCAAGCTCTACAAGTCTTGGTGGAATAATTGATTTAACACCACCAACAGTTGAAGTTGATCAATTAACTGTAACCAATAACCCGCTACCGACTATAACAGGTATAAGTGATGCACCAGCAGGTACAAATGTGAGTGTTGTTATTACTGATGATAATAACGATTCACAAACTATTACCGCTCAAGTTGCAGGCAATGGCACATGGTCTGTAACAGCTACCAGCGCGCTTAGTGAAGGTGGTTTTAGTGCTACTGCGACAGTGAGTGATGCTGCGGGTAACTCATCAAGCGATACAATGGTGTCAAGCACAGACTACACAGCGCCAACTGTAGTCATAGATCCAATATTGGTAGGGCAAGATACAACACCTACTGTTACGGGGTCAGTAACTGGAAGCTTTGCAGGACAAAATGTTATAGTTATGTTTACTGATTCAGCTGGTGCCACTCATAATGTTCAAACAACAGTTGGGCCTGATGGAACTTGGAGCGTGACCTCTACACAAGTACTTCCTGAGGGTAATTACAGCGTAGATGTAAGCATTGCTGATAGCGCAGGTAATACAGGTACGCAATCATCAAGTAGCGCAATTGACTCAGGTATTACAATTGACTCGGGGTTAGAGCTAACCGCAGATCAAAATCCGCTTGTTACAGGGACTGCTGGCGCAGGTGAAACTATATTAGTCACCTTTAGCGGTGCAACAGTAGTCACTAAACAAGTAACTGCTAACGCATCCGGTGAATGGAGTGCTTCACCGGATACGGAGTTAGCTGATGGGGCTTATACTGTAACAGCTGTCGCAACTGATGCATCAAGTAATACAACATCAAGCGGTAGTTTATCTGGATTGGTTATTGATACTACACCGATCAACTTTACAGTAGAACCTGAGTACTTACTTAATTTATTGGGTATAGGGATATTGGTTGGCTACGAAGGGACATCTGATGGCGGTGAGGGAAGTAAGGTCTATATTCTCGACTCATTAGTTTTAGGCATTGATTTAGCATTAACTTCAGCGCCATATGCAGTTGTAGATGCTCAAGGTAATTGGGACTCTACCAACTTAGATCTGAATGCTTTAGGTTTACTGGGTACAGGCCTTGAAAACACGTATTTCTATACTGTGGACGAAGCTGGTAATTACCACGTTAAAAATGGAAATGATGTATTTATAGAGTCAGGCAACATTTACGATAGTGGAGTAAGCGCTGCTTCCGGCGACACAATCCCTGCATCATTTAGCGAAGAGTTGGCTTTAGGCGATACAACCCCTAATGAAGTTTCAAGCAACAATGTATTAAGCACTGAAACGATTGATTTAGGTAACTTGAGTGGTCTATCAGCACCTGAGCAAACTGTGCAAGTAAGTTCGGCGGAGCCACTTAATATTAATGACGTAATCATTGATGAAGATGCAGAGCAGCTTATAGCGCTAAATACACTGGTTGAGGATGAAGGCTCTGCAATTGCTTATACTCCAGCTCAAAGTGGGGGAAGCATTGATGCAGCAGCACCTGCGGTTGATGTACAAAATCAATCGGAAGAGATGATTAAACACTTAATTGAAAGTAGTAATAATCAAACGGATATTTAATCTCAATAAAGCCTTCTTAATTATTTTTAAGGGGGCTTACATTATTAAGCAAATGGATATTATTTATAACGAAATTTAAGAACAAAGGACATTAAAAAAGCCTTATTGATAAATCAATAAGGCTTTTTTAATGTAAAATTTTGGGCTTAAGCTTTTAAATTACGAACCAGTTTACTCTCGGTATTTACAGATTTACCGGCTTGGTCGTAGGTCATTGACGTTGGTGCGCCAATTAATATCTCTTTTAATTGTTTAACACTTAGTTGCGCTTGGCGGGCAGCATGAGCATTAACATTATTTTGTTTTTGGCATTGCGCAAGTTGAGTTTTAACTTGGCTTATTAGCTCAGATATTTCAGGGTTTTGTGAGTCGTTACTGGCAATAAGCTTACTTAGCTCTTTATCTAAAGTGCTTAGCTTAGTTAAAAAAGACATTTTTTGTTGGGTAATTTCTTTTAAACCAGCACCACGTCGTGAAGCAATAGCAGTAAGCTCATCGTTTAATAGCGTATGCAAAGAATCTAAACAACTTACTTGTTGGTTTAGTTTTACGCTAATTAAACTATTATGATCAGCCATACACGTTAAACTCAAAATCAGCTAAGTTTTTAGCAAGCTTTTCACTGTCCACTTGATATTTACCTTCGGTTATTGCTTTTTTAAGCTCAGCAACTTTATCGCTATCAAAGCCAGACGATTGCTGTGCTTTATCTTGAAGCGTTTTTAATTGCTGCGCTTGCGGCGTCAAGCTTACAGAGTCACTTGCTGCTTTAGGCGAAGGAGTCTGCGTCGCTTGTGTATTTGCGTTATCTTTTTTTAAATCAACTTGTTGTTGCTTTGCATTTGTTAACGCATTAGCTTGTTGATTACTGCCATTAACTTGATTAACCATAATAATAAACCCGTATATTACCCAACTTATGCCATGTTATCGGCATATACGTAGGATACTTTAGTATAAATCTAAATTAAATATTCACCTGAACAGACTCTACACCATCTACTCGCGCATTTAAAACTTTACCTGATTTTTTGTTTTTTATTTGTATCTGTTCGCCCAAAGTACCGTCTTCTAAAGCAATACCTGTGGTTTTAATTCTAAGACCTCTAAGGTTAGCGTAAATATTAACAGAGTCACCTTTACACACCATACAAATTTGGTTTAGTAATACTGGCATACCACTTCTAATATTTCGTTTACTTCTGCTGCCTATTAGCATTGTGGGGTCATCTAAGTACTGTATGCGTACAAAGTGAGTTGGTTTCATTTCAATACTTAAATGCGATTTAGTTATTACTTCACCGCGGGTTAAATTAGCAGTAGCAACAACAACTGGAGCCATTTCAACAACTCTTACATGAACGTATTGAGCCCACGTTTGCGCATCATTGCACTTGGCTTGTAAGGTTACTTGGCGGTTAAATGGTGGCTCATCGGATGTTGATAATTCAAGCTCAGTATTACAGACACGATCAGGAATGCGACTATCTAAAGGCAGTGCACTTAATTGAGTATTAGTATTTTGCAATGTACCAATCTGCTTAGCTATATAAGCAACGGCCATGTCTTGTAATAAATCTTTACTAAACACTTTAGCTTGCAAAGGGAATACAAAGCACAAGCTAGTAACAAAATAAAAAACACTGTATCTTCTGATTTTTTTTAACAAACTCATAATGTTTCGACTATGCTTATGGTTTCAAACAGGGTATAAATATTTTGCGTCAAAAAGTAGACGCACCCGCGATGTTATGTAGCTTTATAAATAGAAAGCAATTATCGTTCCGTATTATTTGTTTTCTTTAGGAGATTTGAATGGCAGGCATTTTAGACTCAGTAAACCAACGCACACAGTTGGTTGGGCAGAACCGCCTAGAATTACTTTTATTTAAGCTCAGAGGGCGTCAGCGTTTTGGTATTAATGTATTTAAAGTGAGAGAAGTGCTGCAATGCCCTCCACTAACAAGCATGCCAAAATCTAATCCGTATATTCGTGGTGTTGCACATATTCGTGGTCAAACCATTTCGGTTATTGATTTATCAATGGCTGTAGGTGGGCGCCCAATCGACAACATTAAAGACAGCTTCATAATCATTGCTGAATACAATCGCTCTGTGCAAGGGTTTTTAGTGGGCGGAGTTGAACGTATTGTAAATATGAATTGGGAAAAAATAATGCCACCGCCATCAGGTGCCGGACGTTATTCATACTTAACAGCAGTGACCGAAATCGAAAATGAATTAGTCGAAATTCTCGATGTAGAAAAAATTCTCAACGAAATTTGCCCAGTGAACACAGAAGTAAGTGCTGAAGTTGCACAAAGTGGCGATATTCAAAAAGATTTAGGCGAACGTATCGTATTTATAGCAGACGACTCTGCTGTTGCGCGTAATCAAGTTAAACGTGCCCTAGAGCCGTTAGGCGTGCAAACAGAGCTTGCCAAAAATGGTAAAGAAGCACTTATAAGATTAAAAGAAATAGCAGAGCTTGATTGTAAAAACGATATTACTGAGCGAGTAGCGTTACTTATCTCAGACGTTGAAATGCCAGAAATGGACGGCTATACCTTAACAGCTGAAATAAAAGCAGATCCCAAACTTGCACCTTTGCATGTTATTTTGCATACCTCTCTGAGTGGTGTTTTTAACCAAGCGATGATTGAAAAAGTCGGGGCAGATGACTTTATTGCTAAATTTAACCCAGACGAATTAGCAACAGCGGTTAAAAAGTGGGTTCATTGTGATTAACAAAAATAGGTGCTACTAACTTGAATAATAAAGATTTGCAGCAAAGTGAATACGACCAGTTTCGTTCGTTTTTAGAGCAGCAATGCGGCATTGTTTTAGGTGAAAATAAACAGTATTTAGTTAAAAGCCGACTTGCTCCGTTAATGACTCGATTTAATGTGGGATCTTTATCGGAGTTGGTTAGTAAAACACTTGGGCCTCACGAGCGGCAATTAAGAGCCGCTGTAGTTGATGCAATGACCACAAACGAAACGTTGTGGTTTAGAGATCAATACCCATTTGAGTTGCTCCAAAATAAGCTTTTTCCTGAGTTTAAAGACTTAAGGAGGCCTTTAAAAATTTGGTCTGCTGCCAGCTCATCAGGACAAGAACCCTATTCAATAGCTATGTCAGTAGCTGAATTTAATACTAAGCAACCTGGTGTGCTTCGTATGGGTGCACAAATTATTGGTACCGACATATCTAATACCATGCTTGATATGTGTAAAAATGCAGAATATGACGCGCTTGCACTTGCCAGAGGGTTATCTGCAGAGCGTCGTAAAAAGTTTTTTAAAGACAGCGGCAATGGTATGGCACAAGTAAACGATACAATAAAAAAACAAGTTAGTTTTAGGCACCTGAATTTGCTTGATTCTTACGCGTTAATGGGCAAATTTGATATTATTTTTTGCCGTAATGTACTTATTTACTTTGCGCCTGAAATAAAAGCTAAAATTATTAATCAGTTTGCACAAGCATTAAACCCAAAAGGGTACTTATTTTTAGGAGCGTCAGAGTCCTTGACTGGCTTAAGTACTGAGTTCGATATGGTTAGATGCAACCCCGGTATCATTTACCAAAAGAAATAACTAAGTTAATCCATTTCCCTAAAACGACGCCCCCAGCGTCGTTTTTCTATTTAGATACATAACCTTATAAAAATATAACACTTCCTAATATTAATGGCTTATTTTTTGCTTTATTCATGGGTAAGTCAATTTTTTGGAGAAGGTTATGGCTATCAGTTTTGATAAAGCATTAGGTGTGCATCCGCAAGCCATGTTGATACGTTCACAGCGAGCAGAATTAATTGCAACTAATATAGCTAACGCTGATACGCCTGGCTATAAAGCAAAAGATATAGACTTTGCCTCAGCTTTAAAAGCGGCAAGGTCAACCCAGCAAAGCGGCAATACTATGGTAAGAACTAATGATAAACACATTGGTGGAGGTACTCATAGTATGGGCAGCTCTGAATCATTTCGTCTGCCAAATCAATCAGATACAGGCGATGGTAACTCGGTTGATATACAAGTGGAACGAAACTTGTATACACAGAATGCTATGGAGTATCAGGCCAGCTTGCAATTTTTAAGCGGCAGATTCAAAGGTCTGAATAAAGCTCTCGGTAGTCAAGGATAAAAATTATGAGTTTATATAATGTTTTCGATATTGCAGGTTCGGGTATGAGCGCACAAAATGTTCGCTTAAATACCACAGCTAGTAATATTTCTAATGCGAATACCATTAGTTCATCTCAAGACAAAACGTACCGAGCGCGCCAACCTGTATTTGCGGCTGAGCTAACAAAAGCTTCAGCATCAGCAAGTAACCAGCAGGGCTCCGCAGTTGGTGTTAAAGTTTTGGGCATTGTTGAAAGCGATGCGCCATTACAAATTGAATATAACCCAAACCATCCAAGTGCGGATGAAAATGGCTATATCTATAAACCCAACGTTAATGTTGTAGAGGAGATGGCAAATATGATTTCTGCCTCTCGTTCTTACCAAACAAACGTGCAAGTTGCTGATGCAGCAAAGCAAATGCTAAGTAAAACACTGTTGCTAGGGCAGCGGTAACTGAGGGTAGGTTATGAGTAACGATATTAGTACATCTTCATCCTATTTAGATTCTCTGCGCTGGCAAGAATCGCAAGTAGCGACCAGCGACAATGAGAGTGATGCGTTAACACAAGAAGATTTTTTCTCTTTGTTAACTCAGCAATTATCGTTTCAAGATCCCAGCAACCCTGCGGATAACGATCAAATGATTGCACAAATGACGAGCTTCACAATGGCTCAAGGTATTAGTGATTTGAATTCAAATTTTGATACGTTGGCTACTTCGATGACATCGAACTCAGCCCTGCAAGCTTCAACGCTTGTAGGTAAGCAGGCTTTACTTGAGTCAAATACTGTCGATTTAAATGAATCAGGTGATGCTAAAGGGTCTATCGTTGCCGAAAGTGCAGTTGAAAGCTTAACGCTTAGTGTAACTGATGCTTCTGGACAGTTAGTGAGAACAATTGATATGGGTTCCCAGGCTGCCGGCGCTGTTCGCTTTGTTTGGGATGGTAATAATGAAAGCGGTGAGCGTTTACCTGAAGGCGAATACACGTTATCGGCACAAGGTAGTACCAATGGTCAGTTTTCTAGCTTGCCTATTGCAACTTTCAAAAATATTGAAAGTGTAAACATTAACGGATCAAGCGGCATCATTGTTAACACCAAAGAAGGTGCGGTTAGGTTAACCGACATTGCAGAGATTGCGTAACAAATTTAATATTTCTTGCCTGCCAGCAGGCCACAGATTAACAGGTTAGAGGTGAACTATGAGCTTCAATATTGCATTAACCGGCCTAGCTGCCGCACAAAAAGATTTAGACGTAACTGCAAATAATATTGCAAACGTGAATACAACAGGTTTTAAAGAGTCGCGCGCTGAGTTTGCTGATGTGTATGCATCGTCAGTATTTAGCTCTGGTAAAACTAAAAATGGTGATGGTGTTCAAACCGCTATGGTTGCACAGCAGTTTCATCAAGGCTCACTGCAATTTACAAATAACTCACTTGATTTAGCGATCACTGGTGAAGGTTATTTCGCGATGAGTGAAGACTTAGGTTCTCAAGATTTTTCATATACTCGTGCAGGTGCATTCAAATTAAATGAAGATAATTTTGTAGTAGATGCTAAAGGTAATTTTTTACAAGGTTTCCCTGTTGATGAAGCTACAGGTGCCACTACATCAGTAAGTTTGAGTACTTCATCACCATTACAAATACCGGATTCGTCTGGTTCTCCTCGCGCAACAAGTAAAGTGTATTCATCATTTAACTTAGATTCACGAGAAACTCAACCCACAGTTGATACTTTCGATTCAAATACAAGTGCTTCTTATAATAGTTCTACATCAACTACAGTGTATGACTCATTAGGTGAGCCACATGTTTTACAGCTGTTCTTTGTAAAGCAAGACCCAGAAAATACACCAAACGAATGGGACGTTTACGCAACTTTAGACGGGAAAAATTTTGGGACAGATGGAGTTGAAACAGTCGCAGGTTCACATACCCCTATAGATACTTTTGAATTTACATCAGCAGGTTTGCCTGATGTTGAATTACCAGCTATAACGTTCCCTGATATAGACCTAGCTTCTGATGCGACTACAGGTTTGACTTCTCTTTTAACTAATGGTGCAAGTTTTCCTGATAAAGTGTCAGTCAGTTGGCGTGATGAAGCGGGAACAAGTAATAAAGTACCTACCCAGTTTGCAGGTAACTTTGAAGTAAAAGCACTTGAGCAAGATGGCGCTACCGTTGGCCGTTTAGCCGGGATTGACATTGGTACTGATGGTAAGGTAGTTGCGTCTTACAGTAATGGTGACTCAACTTTTTTAGGTCAAGTTGCTATGGTACGCTTTTCTAACTCACAAGGCTTACAGCAAGTAGGTGATACTGCTTGGAAAAAAAGTTTAACATCTGGTGATCCCATTGCAGGTGAGCCAGGATCAGGTACTTTAGGATCGATAAACTCATCAGCACTTGAGCAATCAAATACTAACCTTACAAACGAGCTTGTAGACTTAATTACTGCACAGCGTAATTACCAAGCAAACTCACGTGCGCTTGAAGTTAACTCAACTATTCAGCAAAGTATTTTGCAGATTCGATAAGCTAAACCCTATTAAATATATTAGGCTGCATTTTTGCAGCCTTTTTTATAAGTCCTCTTTGCAAGCCCTTCTAAATACCTCTCAATGTTGCGTCAAATTTAATCTGGCATCTATTTTGCATTTGTAAGTTCAGAGATTTTTTATGTGAGTCGATACTATGGACAAAATGGTCTACATTGCGGCCTCTGGCGCTAAGCAAAGCCTACAAGGGCTTGCTTTAAAAGCCAATAATTTGGCAAATGCAAATACAACGGGTTTTAAAGCTGACTTTGCGCAGGCGCGTTCTATGCAAGCGTTTGGCGAAGGTTTGCCTACACGAGTATTTTCAATGCAAGAGCGTCCGGGTTCTAACATGGTATCGGGTGGCATTGTTCAAACCGGGCGAGACTTAGATATCGCGATGAGCGATAACGCATGGCTTGCTGTGCAAGATGCCTCCGGTAATGAAGCTTACACAAAAGTGGGTACGTTAAACGTTACTGCTCAAGGCATGCTCGTAACCAGTCATGGTCGTCAAGTTATTGGCGAAGGGGGACCTGTTATTTTACCTGTCCCAGTCGAAAAAATAGGGTTTAGCCAAGATGGCGCTATTCAAGTTCGACCACAAGGCGCTCCAGCTAACTTTTTAGAAGAAATAGACACGCTTAGAGTAGTAGAAGCAAATAGCTCACAGCTCGAAAAAGGTAACGATGGTTTATTTAGACCAAAAGCAAATGTAACAGTAGATACCTCTGCCAATGTAAAAGTTTTAAGTGGTTCGCTTGAAATGTCTAATGTGAACCCTGTTCACGAAATGGTCGACATGATAAGCCACCAGCGCCAATTTGAATTACAAGTGAAATTAATGAAAACAGCTGAAGAAATTGACGAGCGTCAAGATCAGTTATTACGCATAGTTTAACTTTAAAATGAGGACACGATTATGAATCCAGCATTGTGGATCAGTAAAACTGGGCTAGACGCTCAACAAACCGATATATCGGTTATCTCAAATAATTTAGCGAATGCGAGTACCGTAGGTTACAAAAAAAGCCGCGCTATATTTGAAGATTTACTTTATCAAAATATTAATCAACCAGGTGGTCGTTCATCGCAAGATACCGAAATGCCATCGGGCTTAATGTTAGGTGCGGGAGCTAAAGTTGTAGCTAACCAAAAAGAGTTTACGCAAGGCAACATGCTAACCACCGAAAACTCACTAGATTGGATGATTTCTGGTGAAGGTTTTTTTGAAGTACTGCAACCAGATGGCAATATTGCTTACTCGCGCAATGGTCAGTTTACTACCGATGGCGATGGACGCATTGTAACATCGGGCGCAGGTTACGTTATTCAGCCAGAAATGAATGTACCTGATGACGCGCAATCAATTACGGTTTCGCAAGACGGTGAAGTATCTGTGCGTGTTGCAGGCCAAGCCGATAACGTGGTCATTGGTCAGCTTACTATTAGTGATTTTATTAATCCGTCGGGTCTTGAGCCAATCGGTCAAAATCTTTATACCGAAACCGCTGTAAGTGGTGCGCCGGTACAAGGTAATCCTGGTGTTGAAGGGTTAGGTAGCATTATTCAAGGCTCGCTCGAAACATCAAACGTAAATGTAACTGAAGAGCTCGTAAATCTAATCGAAACTCAGCGTATTTACGAAATGAACTCAAAAGTAATTTCGGCCGTTGACGAAATGATGAGTTATATCAATCAACAGCTTTAATAGAGTAGGGGGAATTATGCGTAATATTATTTTATTTGCAGCGGGCACATTATTTTTAAGTGGCTGTATGTCTACGCAAAATAGTGAGGTAGTGCAGGACGACCCTTACTACGCACCTATGTACCCCGAGCCTATTTTAGAGCCGCTGGTAGCTACAGGTTCATTGTTTAATACTCATACATCAAACGACTTATATTCTGATAAAAAAGCGCTACGTACTGGCGATATAATTACGGTTAAACTGCAAGAGTCTACTCAAGCAACAAAGGCCGCTAAAACAGAAACAGACAAAGAAACTGACGCAAGCTTAGACCCAGTGATTGGATTAGGTGGTCTACCAGTAAATATAGGTGGCGATAGCATTCAGTTTGGTATTGGTAGTGATTCGTCGTTTACGGGTGATTCAAAATCAAACCAGTCAAACAGCTTAGTAGGCGATATTTCGGTAAATGTAATGCGTGTTTTACCTAACGGTAATTTAGTTATACGCGGCGAAAAATGGCTAACGCTTAATACCGGCGAAGAGTTTATTCGTCTAGAAGGGCTAGTACGCCCTCAAGACGTAAGCGCCGATAATACGGTTGAATCAAACCGTATTGCTAATGCACGTATTCAATACTCAGGTAAAGGGCAAACGCAAGAAGCGCAAAGTCCTGGTTGGCTTACACGTTTCTTTAGCAGTTCGCTGTTTCCATTTTAGAGGGTAACAACATGAATAGCCTTAAAGCTTTATGTTTAGTTGTGTTATTAGGTTGGCAGTTTACTGCCAGTGCTGAGCGCATAAAAGATGTGTCTATGGTTGAAGGCGTACGCTCTAACCAATTAGTTGGTTATGGCTTAGTGGTTGGTTTACCGGGCACTGGCGAGCAAAACTCATACACACAACAAAGTTTTAGAGGCATGTTGAACAGCTTTGGTATTACGCTACCTTCAACTCAAAGTCCTAAAATTAAGAATGTTGCCGCTGTTGCTGTGCATGCAGAATTACCTGCATTTAGAAAGCCCGGGCAAACAATAGATATTACGGTTTCTTCCATTGGTAGTGCAGGCAGTTTACGTGGTGGCACTTTACTACAAACTTTTTTAAAGGGTGTAGACGGTAACGTGTATGCAATTGCACAAGGTAGCTTAATTGTCGGTGGCTTAGGGGCACAAGGCCTTGATGGTAGTAAGGTTGTAATTAACACCCCTACAGTTGGTCGTATACCAAATGGCGCAACAGTTGAACGCACTGTAGAAAGCCCATTTATGCAAGGCGATTACATTACCTTTAACTTAAACCGCCCAGACTTTACAACGGCAAAACGCCTAGAAAAAACAATTAATGACTTAGTTGGCCCAAATAGCGCACAAGCAATTGATTCTGTTTCTATTCGTGTTATAGCACCACGCGATGCATCCCAGCGTGTATCGTACTTATCAACACTCGAAAACTTAGAATTTAAGCCAGCTGATATGGCCGCTAAAATTATAGTTAACTCGCGCACCGGTACAATTGTCATTGGCAAAAACGTTAAGCTTCAGCCTGCGGCTATAACTCATGGTGGCTTAACAGTAACAATTGCAGAGCAACAAAATGTGTCACAACCAAACCCGCTAGCAAACGGTGATACAGTTGTCACACAGCAAAGTATTATTGATGTAAACCAAGACGACTCGCGCGCCTTTGTATTTAATCCAGGTGTAAGCCTTGACGATTTAGTTCGCGCAATTAACGAAGTAGGCGCAGCGCCTGGTGACTTAATGGCTATTTTAGAAGCACTAAAAGAAGCCGGCGCAATTAACGGGCAGTTAGTTGTTATATAAATAACTCAAGCCAATAAATAACGTATTACTTAAGCCCTAGATATAGGGCTTTTTATTTACAGCAACTTAAGTTTATTATTTTTATCTTCCTCGTTTTATCGGTAGTGGCTCAATTTTTGCATTTTTAACTGCATTATTCATTTTGTGTCAAAAAGCCGATGGAAACTAATCACCTCGATAAACAAAACTTTTTTGATTTAGGCAACTTAGATTCACTTCGTAAAGAAGCCTTAACGAGTGGCGATGCATCAACTGATGCTTCCAAAGCTGCGCTCAAAAAAGCGGCCGCACAATTTGAAGCTATTTTTACGCAAATGTTGCTCAAAGGAATGCGCAAAGCTAACGAAGCATTTGAAGATAAAGACAGTCCATTTAATTCAAGTGGCGTAAAGTTTTTTGAAGAAATGCACGATCAGCAACTTTCAACAGAGCTTTCATCAAATGGCTCGTTAGGCCTTGCCGATTTAATTGTTCAGCAGTTATCGCCTGAGTCTAAAAACTTTATGCCAGGTTCGGTGCTTAGAACAACTAACGATATTTTCAGCGATACGCAAGTCGGATCCGCTCTTCCTCATGAGCAAAAAAATAAGCAACCCGATCTTATCGTTAAAAGTACTAAAGCCGATATTGCTGAGCCTAAGGTTAATACTGCAGAGTCTAAAACCGATAGCCCAACATTTAAAAATGCAGAAGAGTTTGTAAGTTCAGTGTGGGAACACGCTAAAACTGCAGCGCAAAAAATAGGTTTAAACCCAGCGGTAATGGTTGCTCAAGCGGCACTTGAAACCGGTTGGGGTAAACACATTATTAATAAAAGTGACGGTGGCAGCTCAAATAACTTATTTAATATTAAGTCAGATAAAAGCTGGGAAGGCGATAAAGCAAGCAAAGTAACGCTTGAGTTTGAACAAGGCACACCCGTTAAAAAACAAGCCAGCTTTAGAGCCTACGATTCAATTAAAGATAGCGTGAACGACTTCGTTGATTTTTTAACGCAAAACCCACGCTACAAAGAAGCATTACAAAATACAGCAAAACCAAATGACTTTTTAGATTCATTACAAAAAGCAGGTTATGCAACCGATCCAAATTATGCCAGCAAAATAAAAAATGTGCTCAATAGCAGTCAGCTAAAAGACATTGCGGCAAACGTGATCCGCCAAGGAGTAGAGTAACATGTCGTTTAATTTATTAAACATTGCCAGTTCTGGGGTTAGAGCAAGCTCGGAGCTATTGCAAACGACAAGTAAAAATATTGCCAATGTAAATACCGTAGGCTACGTACGTGAGCGTACTGAATTTACCACTATGGTTGATAACCAAGTGGGGCGGGGCGAAACATACCGATTACTAAACGAGTTTGCTCAGTCACAGCTAAATCGTGACACCTCTAATAAATCGTTTTTCGATCAGTTTATTACTGAGGCTAATCGAGTTGATACTATTTTTTCTGAAGAGTCGAACAACCTTTCGACTGGAATTAACTCTTTATTTAATAACGTGCAAGAAGCGCTAAATCAGCCGTCATCTACCGTTGCCCGCTCATTAGTAATGACAGATGCGCAAAGCTTAATTGATCAAATGGATAGGCTTTCGGGCATCGTGCTTGATCAAAAAAGTATAGTGAACGAGCAGCTCGAAATATTTTCAGATGAAGCAAACTCACTCATTCAAAGTATTAGTACGCTAAATCAAAATATTGCAGCCGTTAATGGCACTAATAATGCCGCAGATGCAAGCTCTACCTATAACGAACGCGATAAAGCAATACGCGACTTATCAGAGCTAATAGACATAGAAACGCTTGATGGTCCAAATGGCGAAAAACTCGTTTTTATGGGCACAGGCGAAGCAGTTGTTATGCAAAATGGCGCATTTAACTTATTCTCGATGACAGGGGATCCCGATCCTAACTTTAAAGAATTCACGCTTGACGTTAATGGTGGCAAAGCAGTGCCGCTTGAAGTTGATGTAAGCAAGCTTAAAGGCAAAATTGGCGGCTTACTCGCTTTTAGAGATGACATATTAGTCCCTGCTCAAAACCAAATTGGTCAAATGGGCTTAGCGATAGCCGACGCATTTAACGAGCAAAACAAATTGGGTATGGATGCAACAGGTCAGCTAGGTGGTAATATTTTTAATATACCTACCGTTGGCGCTTATGCGTATCAAGCGAATACTGGTGATGCCGGTATGACTGCAACTGTAGAGCCTGGTAAGGGCAGTGAGCTTCCGGCAAGTGACTTTATTATTACTTATACGAGTGCGACATCGGTTTCTATTCAACCGGTAGATAATAAAGGCGAACCGCTAGGTGACCCATCAGTTGCAGATATCCCAGCTGATGGGATCATAAATGCAGACGATATTCGAAATGCAGTCCCTTATCAAGCGGCAACAGCTACAACACCAGAAGTATTAGCAACGGTAAAAGACTCCTTCGGACTACAATTAAATATAGATACAACCAAAACAGGTAACGTGGGAGATCAGTTTCAAATTAAGCTTAATTCTGACTCGGCTTCTAGCATTACGCTTGCAACAGGGCGCGCAGAAGATTTAGCACTAGCATCGCCTATTCGTACTGCTAACAGTATAGATAATATAGGCACCGCTACTATTTCAGTGGGAGAAGTAACAAGCGTGACATCGGGTGGTTTTACCACCGCTCCCGGTTTGACCAATGGCGGTATTACCCTAGTAAAAACAGGCACTGCAAACGAATATCAAATTTCTGATGAAAATAATACGGCAACAACAATTATTATTCCACCGCCAGGTAATAATGTTTTATCTCAAGCAGGAACGCCATACAGCGATTATGGTTTTGATTTTGACATAGAAGGCACTCCAGCAACAGGCGACACCTTTACACTTGAGTTTAACGAAGGCGGCTTTGATGATAACCGTAATGGTTTAAAATTAGCTGACTTACAGAATGGTGAGTTAGTCCGTTTAAATGTAGAAACAACAGCAACGGCCGACAATCATAAAACGTTCAACCAAGCTTATTCAGGGTTAGTGAGTGATATAGGCGTTATAACTGGTCAAGCAATAACAAGCGGTAGTGCGTTTAATGCATTAGCAGAGCAGTCTGAGGCATGGTACGAATCACTATCGGGTGTAAACCTTGATGAAGAGGCTGCAAATTTACTGCGTTTTCAGCAATCATATTCAGCATCAGCTCAAGTTTTAGCAGCAGCTCAAGAAATTTTTGACACCTTATTAAATGCGGCGAGGTAATTATGCGTTTATCAAATAATTTAATGTACCAAAACAACATAAATAAAATACTCGACAACCAACAAGGTGTTGCAAATGCTCAAGAGCGAGTAACAACTGGTGAAAAGTATTTAACCACCTCAGAAGCGCCAGCTGCTATTTCGCAAGCTATGCTGTATTCAAATAAAATACAAACGAATGAGCAATACACTAAAAATATCGACCAGCTTACCGGCAGGCTAGAAACTGAAGAAAGCGTATTACAAAGCATAAATAGTAATATACAACAAGCGCAAGAGCTCACTATTCAGGCTGGTAATGGTGTTTACACCAAAGACGATTTAAAATCGATTGCATCAGAGCTTAGTGGCATTCAACAAACGTTAGCTAATTTAATGAACACCCGCTCAGAAGACGGGAAATTCATATTTTCAGGCTACCAAGACAGCACGCAGCCTTATCAGCTCGAATCAGGTGAATATAACTATAAAGGCGATCAAGGCCAGCACCAAATAACTATAGCTGAAGGTGTATCAATTAAAGCGAGTGATAACGGCTTTGATACGTTTGAAAAAACAGATGCCAGATTAAATGTACTCGATAATAAAGCAGACATACCAACAACAACACCTACAAATAATATTACTAAAGGCACTGTTTATGTTGATGGCCAAGCCGAGTTCGATAAGTTCCATCAAGCTCAATACAATGCTGATCCAACGACTCCAGTTTCACCTACAGCAAATACTTTTAGTGTAGTCACAACCGCTGGTGCAACAACAAACGATCCAGATACATATGAAATTTTACAAGATGGTATGTCGCTTACCCCGCCTCAAACTGGTGAATTTACAGATGATACAATTGAATTTGCAGGTATGAAAATTCAATTTGAGGGTAATGCTCCAGGGCAACTCGATTTTAGACTTGAAAAACCATATAAAGAAAACGTACTTAATACATTGCAATCACTTATTACAGGTTTAAATGATGGCACACTTGAAGGTGATGACTTTCAGCAAGTACTTGCTGATGGCTTAGTGCAATTACAAAATGCGAGTGAGCAAGTGGTGTTTACCCAAGCAAGTTTAGGCGGGCGTATGAACGCGCTTGAAAGAGTAAGCGATTCAAACTTAGCACTCGATATTCAAAATAAAAGTAATCGCTCTAACTTAGTTGAAGTGGATATGGCAGAAGCTATTAGCGAACTGACTAAACAAGAAACGGCACTGCAAGCATCGCAAGCAACTTTTGGCCGTTTAACAAACCTTTCATTATTCGATTACTTATAAGCAAGTTATAAGTAGATTGTAAGAAGAAATACCTTGCCGCTTTACCCACTTTAAAGCGGCAATAACTATCTATAAAATCGCGGCAAAAACTGGCTACAAAACCGCGGCAAAAAAATGTCACCCCCTTCTAAATAACTTCACTAATTATTTATAATTCAGCAGTTCATGTTTTTACCCTTTAAAACAACAAGTTAAAAATAATTTAAAGTTGGCACAGTAAATGCTTTTCTTGTTGTAAGAAATTATCGAACAGTGGTTCCTGTTAAATCGTGTTGAACCACACTCTGTTTAAACCTAGGAGATGGTAAAATGGCATTAACAGTAAATACTAATGTGTCGTCACTAAACGCACAACGTAACCTTAATAAATCAGGTGAAGGCTTAGCAACTTCGATGGAGCGTTTATCATCAGGTATGCGTATCAATAGCGCAAAAGATGATGCCGCCGGCTTACAAATTTCAAACAGATTAACGTCGCAAATAAATGGCTTAGCCGTTGCTCAGCGTAATGCTAACGATGGTATTTCAATGGCGCAAACCGCTGAAGGCGCTATGCAAGAATCGACTAATATACTACAACGTATGCGAGAGCTTGCCCTGCAATCTGCTAATGGTTCAAATTCAAGTGAAGACCGTGATGCATTGCAAAAAGAAGTGTCTGCCTTACAAGAAGAATTAACTCGAATCTCTGACACTACATCGTTCGGTGGTCAGCAATTATTAGATGGCTCATATGGCACTCGAAATTTTCAGGTTGGCGCGAATGCCAACGAAACAATTTCACTTAGTTTAGCAAGCACAGCAGCAGAAGATATAGGTGGCTTTAAATCACAACTTGAAGGTGCTGTTAACACAGGTTTTGGTGGCGTGTTGCCTGGCGCTACTACACCTGCATCCGCTATAGCAGATTCAACGGTATCATTTACTACAGGTGAGCAAACTACATCGGTCAATATTACAGCTAGCTCGTCGGCACTAGATGCGGCAGCAGCAATAAACGATACAACTAGTGAGCATGGTGTTATAGCTAGAGCATCAACATCAGTAGTTGTGGGGATGGCCTCAACTGCAGGTGATATAGTAAGCTTTAACTTAAATGGCATTCCAATTTCAGGCACTACTGGTGCCACAAACCAATCAGAAATTGCAGATGCGATTAATGCTTCTACAGCTGAAACTGGAGTTGCAGCCTCTCATAATTCGACAACGGGGGCGATTACGTTAACGGATGAGACTGGCGCTGATATTATAATTGACTCATACGCTAATGCTACTGCTGGAAATGATACGGTAACATTAACTGCCGTGGACAGTAATGGTGATTTAAACACCCCTATAACCCTAACAGAAGGTGTTGATGTTGCAGCAAGAATAACTGGTACTTTAAAGTTAACGGCTTCTAAAGAGTTCTCAGTGGCATCGACAGATACAAAAAACTTAGCGGCTACAGCTACTGCTACAGCAAATAATGTCGATACGGTAAATTTAACAACAGAGCTAGGCTCTCAAGATGCAATATCGATAATTGATGGTGCACTTGCTCAAATTGATGAGCAGCGTGCGGGTTTAGGTGCGGTTCAAAACCGTTTTGGTCATACAATTAGTAACCTTGCTAATATTCAAGAAAATGTATCTGCGTCACGTAGTCGTATTCAAGATACAGATTTTGCGACCGAAACTGCACAAATGACTAAAAATCAAATACTCCAACAAGCGGGTACGTCAATACTTTCGCAAGCAAACCAAATACCACAAGCAGCAATTAGTTTATTAGGTGGCTAATTATTTAGTTTACTAGTAACTGTTTATATAAACGCACTTCAACTTGAAGTGCGTTTTTTTGTTTTTTGAGGTAATAAAAATTATTTAGAGCATAACCTTATGCGCTATAAAAATTAATAAGTAACTACTTTTCACTTTAAAACAGTTAGTTATGTTTTATTAAACAAATAAACTAATTTATTTTTAAAATACTCCTAAAGATAATTTACCTCCTGCCGTTAACTTAATCAGTACGGAGCTGAGCATACATTTGTGACAGCTCTTGGTTAAATTAAAATAGCAACATTACGAAAGTAATCAGGAGTTTTATTATGATTTCAGTAAACACAAATGTATCTTCACTAAATGCTCAACGTAACCTATCTCAATCAGGTTCTGACTTAGCAACTTCAATGGAACGTTTATCATCAGGTATGCGTATCAATAGCGCAAAAGATGACGCGGCAGGTATGCAAATCTCAAACCGTTTAACATCGCAAATTAATGGTTTGGGTGTAGCGCAACGTAACGCTAACGATGGTATTTCTATGACGCAAACAGCTGAAGGTGCGATGAGCGAGTCGACTAATATCTTGCAGCGCATGCGTGAACTAGCGCTACAATCAGCCAATGGTTCAAACTCTGACGATGATAGAGCTTCTCTACAAAAAGAAGTATCAGCTTTACAGTCTGAGTTAACCCGTATTTCCGATACAACTTCGTTTGGTGGCCAACAGCTATTAAATGGAGATTTTGGTACTAAACAATTCCAAGTAGGTTCTAATAGTAATGAAACTATTGGTGTCACCCTAAATTCAACCGCAGCTGAAGATATTGGCTTAACGGGTAAGGGTTTTACTTTGGCAGCAATTGCTGGTTTTTCAGGAGCTAGTGAAGCAGCTAAAACATTCGCAGATACTGATTCATTAAGCGTTACTGCTGGCGGTAAGACCAACACTATTGACTTGACTACAGGTATGAGTGCTGCTGATTTAGCTGGCCAATTTAATAGTACCGAAGGGGTGTTTGGTGTTGGTGCAACCACGCAAGTTGCGGTTGGTAATTTCGCAACGGATACCACTGGCGGCGATGTTGTTACTCTAAATGTTTCAGGTGTTGAAATCTCCGCAACAATGGCCGCAGGTGCTGATAATGATGCTCAGGTAACGGCATTAAATGGCGCAATTGATTCCGCAACAATTGAAGAATTGGCAGCGAAAGGCATAACAGCAAGTGTTGACCCGGATAGTGACCTGTTGGTCTTTACCAATACTAGTGGTGAAAACATAGATGTAACAATGGAAATAGCTGAGGGGGGGACTGATACTGGTGGTGCTTCAGGCACAGTTTCTGCCTACGATGGAGCAGATGCATTGGCACTCGGTGCAGTAACAACAGCACCCGCAACAGGTGCTACAGCAAGTAAGACAGCTATTGTAACCGGTCGTTTAGATTTTTCTGATGCAGTATTAGATGTCGATTTTTCTAGTTTGAGTGTTACTGGTGCAGGTACTTTAAATGGCGCTACAACAAGTAATGCAGCGCTTGATACCACCACTAGCTTAACATCAGTGGCAAACCTTGATATTTCAACCGCTGGTGGGTCTCAATCAGCAATTGATGTAATTGATGCTGCACTTAAGAGTATAGATAGCGAACGTGCCGATTTAGGTGCAGTTCAAAATCGCTTTGACCATACTATTAGTAATCTTGCAAATATATCTGAAAACGTATCAGCATCACGTAGCCGTATTCAAGATACCGATTTTGCTACAGAAACAGCGCAAATGACGAAGAATCAAATATTGCAACAAGCAGGTACGTCAATCTTGTCGCAAGCGAACCAGTTACCACAAGCAGCACTTAGCTTATTAGGTTAATAAGTTAAAGTAATAGCTTAATGGTTAGCTAGTACATAAAGTCAGTATTAGTTTTACAATAAAGGAGGTGGCTTTAGCTACCTCCTTTTGTGGTTTAAGGGTTTTAATTGAGCTATTGTTGGTTTAATTAAGTACAAATAGGAATCTGTTATGAATACCATTAATTCCAATGCAGAAGTTACATTACTAACCCCGCTAGCGGGTGAAGATAAAGTAGCTGGCCAAGCAGCTAGTTCGCTAACTGAACGCGCTGTTGACGATGTAAAGCAAGCTGATACACAAAATCAACAACGATTACAGCAAAACCAATACGAAAAAAATAATCAAGAAGTTACTGCTCAGCCGTTAGAGCGTGAACAGCTAGAACAAATGGCGCAACAATTGCAGGACTTTATGGGCGAAATGAACCGTAGTTTGCAATTTAAGGTTGATGAAGATTCAGGTCGTGATGTAATTAAAGTACTCGATAAAGACAGCGGTGAAGTTATCAAGCAGTATCCTTCTGAAGAAGTATTAAGTTTGGTTTCTAAATTGTCGGAATCGGCAGGTATTTTAATTGACCAAACAGTTTAATCGGTAGTTTGCATTACTAATATTGAGTTAGTTTATTTTTGAGTGTTTAAAGGGGTAAGGTATGTCTATTACGTTTAATGGTTTAGGCTCAGGGTTAGCGGTAGCAGACATTGTTGATGCGCTAGTTAATGCTGAACAAGCCCCTGCTGAAGCTCGTTTAAATACTACAGAAGGTAAATTAACAACGGATATTTCTGCTGTTGGTGCATTAAAGTCTGCGCTTGAAAAAGTACAAACATCAATGGAAGCACTGGGTGATAGTGATAACTATCAAAAACGAACTGCATCGGGTAATGATGATTTTATATCAATTAGTTCGGATAAAGACGCTCAGCCTGGTAGTTACAATATAAAAGTAGATGCATTAGCACAAGCTCATAAATTATCTTCCCTCGCATTTGCCGCTGATGAGGCAATTGGAGCTGGCGTAATTACAATCGGTTCTGGTGCAAATAGCTTCTCTACTGTTTTATCGGCTACAAATACATTAGAAGATTTACGCGACCAGATTAACAATGGCCCTTTTACTGGTAGCGATAGTAATGATTCGGTTGTCGCCACTATAATAACTAGTGATACTGGTCAGCATTTAGTACTTACAAGTAAAGAAACTGGCGAAGATAACGCAATTACAATAACCGTACAAGACGATGACGGTAATAATACTGATACAGGCGGGTTATCTCGACTAGCTTATGATGTATCAGACGCAGACCCTGCTAACCACACAACTAATTTAACACAAGTTAATGCTGCTCAAAATGCACAAATAACGATTGATGGCACGTTGACGGTATCAAGCAACACTAATGAATTTAGTAACGTGATTGATGGCGTGGATATAACAGCTAAAAAACCGCATGATACCGATGATGACATAAGCGACATATCAATTACCGAAAATAATAATAATATTAAAACAGGTTTAAATAACTTTATTACAAGTTATAACGAACTGTTAGAGCTCAGCAATAACTTGGGTGCGTCAAGTGAAGCTGGCGCAGGCGTTATGGCTGGTGATTCACTACTTCGTGGCGTTATGTCAAAGCTTCGTAGTGAAATCACTGAATCAGTTGATTTGGGTGATGGCAACTCACTATCGCTTTCGCAGTTAGGTGTAGAAACAGACCGCTACGGTGTTTTAACGCTAAATACAGAAACACTCAATGAAAAAATAGCAAGCGATGTAGATTTAGTGCAGCAGTTTTTTGTAGGTAATGATGACGATGGCTTTGCACAATCGTTTGACGAAAAATTAAGCTTTTACACCGATTCCGACGGTATTATTCAAAACCGTATAGACAGCAAAACAAACCAACTAGACGATTTAGATGACCAGCGCTTGAGTCTTGCCAGTAAAATGGAGTCGCTATCGTCAAGGTTGTATGCTCAATATAATGCGATGGATTTATTAGTGGCAAGCCTTAATAACACCAGTACATATGTTCAAGCTCAGCTGGAAAATATGCCTGGGGTTGTACGAGATAACTCTTAATATATAAATAGCATATAGTTTTAATAGCTAAACCAAAAACATAAAAAAACCGTTATTTATAACGGTTTTTTTATGTTTACTGCTTGAGGTGAATTTTATTTGGCTGCTCTATATGCCTTAATTGCCTTGCCAGATTTTTTTTGTTTAATAATGGCTTTAGATGACTCGTTTTTAGCGCTATTTGCTTTAACTAAAATAGTATTTATACGAAGCTGAATTAATTCTAATTGCTCTGCGCTTGGGCCTTCACTGTTTTCGCACCATTGTTTTAGTTTAGTGTTTAAAGTATCTAAAAAAGGCGGAGCTTCATCTGCATTATTATCATTTACTAATACTTCAATGTTACTAAGCAGTGTTTGTATTTGCTCTGCATGGCTTGTTAGTTGCTGCGAAGATGTTGGCGAGTCCATAATTTAAATTAAACCGCAGGGCTGCGTTGATCTAGCGGAATGTTATTCCAACCTTCTTTAATTTCTTTAACAATACTTGATACTTCAGTAATTGCTTCAATATCGTTGTGTAAGTTAGCTTGAGTTAAACGGCGTTGGCAGTAATCGTAAAGTGCCAATAAATTGTTAGAAATACTAGGGTCTTGCTCTACTTCTAAATTAAGTGCATCTTGCAGAGCACCAAGCAATAAAATGCAAGCTGAAATGTTCTCACCTTTTTTAGCTATTTCTTTGCGCTCAATAAACCCTTTTGTAGCTGCTAAACGGCCGATAATATTACTAAATATAAGGTTTATTTGTTCGTAAGGAGTCATTTCGGCAATACTACTAGCACGAACTTGACCGTATTTTTTTACTGAGATGTGAGCCATGGAAAATCCTAAAATTTAAAACAATAAAATTATGTGAAAGCTAATACAAAGCAATATTAATGCCAAGCATTTTCACTTATTTATGTATCGGCATTTGTAACTTCAACTTAAATTTATAATTGAGTTTATTTACTAACAATAGCATTTTTATTGCCGAGTAAATTAATTTTTAGGGCTAAGTTATAGTTAGGTAATAGTTAAGTAATGGCTAAGTAATAACTAAGTTAAAACTATAACCCATACTTAATGATTAACTATTAAGTATGATTGACTTAACTAGCCCGTCTGTTTTTTGGCGTTTATGTCAAAAAACTGCCGCTATCGCTTGCATCCATGCTGAACTGGCTTACAATTTAACTAATTATACAAATTAGTGAAAGTACGGCTCGCTAAATATGATCTTGATTTTAGATAATAATAACAACCGCGCAATAGGATTAAATGCTTCACTTAGCTTTATTGGTGAAGCTTCTGAGCTATTAAGCGAAGAAAGCTTTGAGCAAGAGTGCAAAAAATATCAGCAACAAGAATGCATGATTATTTTAGGAGCGTTGCAATCACTTGACCACGAAAGCTTAATTAAACGCTATCCAACTCTACCGTTTTTATTAATTGGCGAAACGCTAAAACCACTATTAAGTATAGCTAATGTGGTGGGGCTTATTTGCGAGCCATTTAATCACGAAGTGACAACTCAGTTACTTCATGATTGCCAGCAGTATCAACGTATGCTGCCTAATGAACATAAGCATACTAAACCACATAAAACCTTTGACGGGCTAGTTGGTGAAACAGAGGCCGTAAAAGATGTTCGCTTTTTAATTGAACAAGTGGCAAAAACCGACGCTAATGTTTTAATTTTAGGTGAATCAGGTACTGGTAAAGAAGTGGTTGCCCGTAATGTACACCTGCTTTCAAAGCGTATTAATGGACCGTTTGTACCGGTTAACTGTGGTGCTATTCCGGCTGAACTGCTCGAAAGTGAACTATTTGGCCACGAAAAAGGCGCGTTTACTGGTGCTATATCGGCTCGTAAAGGGCGGTTTGAACTAGCTCAAGGTGGAACGCTATTTTTAGATGAAATAGGTGATATGCCACTGCAAATGCAAGTTAAGTTGCTGCGAGTATTGCAAGAACGCAGCTATGAACGTGTTGGCGGGACAAAGGCTATTCAGGCTGATGTACGCGTTATTGCAGCCACGCATCGTAACCTAGAAACAATGATTGAAGAGGGGAGTTTTAGGGAAGATTTATATTACCGCTTAAATGTATTTCCTATCGAAAACCCATCGCTTAGTGAACGTGCTGATGATATTCCGCTGCTTTTAAAAGAGTTAATGCGCCGTGTTAACGACCAAACAGGTTCTACCGCTAAGTTTACCGAGCGCGCAGTTGAGAGCTTAAAAGAACATGCTTGGCCTGGTAATATTCGTGAGCTTGCTAATTTGGTGGAGCGTATGGTTATTATGTTCCCTGAAAAAGTGGTTGATATTCCTGATTTACCTAACAAATATCGTTACATTGAAGTTGAAGCCTACGAGCCAGAATACCCTGAAGAGTTAATGGAAAAAGATGCCTTTAACGACATATTTAGCACCGGTTTTAGCGATTACGAAAGTGAGCCAGACGCTGAGTTTAACCAAACGGGTAGTGGGCTATTGCCAGATGATGGTATTGAACTTAAAGATTATTTAGCCGAACTTGAAATTAGCTTAATTACCCAAGCGTTAGAGCGCTATGATTACGTTGTAGCTCGCGCTGCAGAGATATTAGGGGTTCGCAGAACAACACTCGTGGAGAAAATGAAAAAGTATAATCTTTCACGAGATTAAGGTTTAAAAGCAGCTGTCAGTGCTTAGTTATAAATTGGCCAAACACAGTAGATAAATAACCCCTCGTTTTGTAGGTGCGGTTTTATACCGCACTTTACTTAAAAAATATTAGCAAGAGCGCGAAGTAAATTCGCACCTACACGGTTTTTACTTTTGTTGTTACGCTAGACTTGCACGCGTGAAAAACAAGACTTTTAATCACTTCTTTTAATCACTTAATTAAAACGTTATTTTACAAAGAGAAAAAACGAGGGTAAATGAGAAGCCATAGTCAACTTACGCTTTACTTATCTAGAGCGCAGCGTCTCTTAACCTCTTTGTGAACAAATTACTTTTATAGCTATAAATCACTTACCCACTAAAAGCCTCAATAATTTCTTCTTTTCTAAAACAATCATTACTGTGATCGTTAACCATACCGCAGGCCTGCATATGAGCGTAAACAGTGGTTGGCCCTAAAAACTTAAATCCCCGTTTTTTTAAGTCTTTAGCAAATGCGGTTGATGCCTTTGTAATTGCTGGGTAGTCCTCAGCGTTATTTAAATTACTTATAATCGGTTTATTACCGACAAACTGCCATTGGTAGTTACTAAAACTTCCAAATTCATTTTGTATTTCTATAAAGCGCTTTGCGTTGTTAACAGTTGCCGCAATTTTTAAGCGATTGCGCACAATACCTTCATTAAGCATTAGTCTCTCAACGTCATCTTGTGTGAATTGGGCTACTTTTTTTACATCAAAATTAGCAAATGCTTTTTTATAACCGCTGCGCTTTTTTAAAATTGTGTACCAGCTTAAGCCTGCTTGCGCTGATTCTAGAGTGATAAATTCAAACAGCTTTGTATCATCATAAAGGGGGACGCCCCATTCTTCATCATGGTAAATAACGTAGTCGGGTTTAGTGGTGTCGAGCCACGGGCAACGGCACTTTATTTGCTCACTCATTATTATTCCTTTTTGCGTGCGTCATTTTTATGTCGCTCAAATTATTGATGTAACTTAATGATAAGTATGTAAATAAATTTTGGTATAAATCGTGCATTTAGACATGTATCTACATCAATTCGAGATTTGATTATGGCCCTTGCTAGCGTGCTAAAACCACAGTTTTTTTCTGCAAATCAGTATAACCCATGTTTACTTCAAGAGGAGTACATTGGTGAATTAAGCGATCTGCGCAAGCAAGCAAGTTGGCTTTCACATTTGGTTGATACCATGCCAGCAGGCGTGGTTGTACTTGATGGCAAAGGCTTGATTGCAAAAGCGAATCAAATAGCGATTGATATGCTTGGCGAGCCACTTGAAGGCGAACGCTGGTTTAATGTTATTCAGCGCTCTTTTAGGCCACATCAAGACGATGGTCACGAAGTGTCTTTAAAAGATGGGCGCTTAATAAAACTTGATATTACCGCTTTAGCCCCAGAGCCTGGGCAACTTATTTTAATGACGGATTTAACCGAAACTCGCCGTTTACAAAAACGTGTTGCACATATGCAGCGATTAAGCGCGCTGGGTAAAATGGTTGCATCATTAGCGCATCAAGTACGTACGCCGCTCTCAGCCGCTATGCTGTACGCTGCTAATTTAGGATCAAAGCGCTTACCCGAAGCATCTCGCGATAACTTTCAAACAAAGTTAATGTCGCGTTTAAAAGATTTAGAAACTCAAGTAAACGACATGCTGTTATTTGCCAAAAGTGGCGATCAGCAAGTTGTTGAGCAAGTTTCAATGCAGCAGCTTTTAACAGAAGTTAAAGCAGGTGCTGATGCGATGGTCGCACTTAATGAAAGTGAGCTGGATGTAAGCTTACCAGAGCCAGATATACAAATAGTCGGTAATAAAACGGCATTGGCCAGTGCTATCCAAAATCTTGTGCACAATAGTATTCAAGTTATTGGCGGCGGTGCAAAAGTAAAAATTAGCGCACAAAGAGATTTAAAAGATTTAGATATGGTTCGTATTAGCGTGAGCGACAATGGCCCAGGTGTTGATTTAAGCCAAAGCGATAAAATTTTTGAACCATTTTTTACTACCAAAAGTCAGGGCACAGGTTTAGGGCTTGCTGTAGTGAGTTCGGTGGCTAGTGCGCACCAAGGCCGTGTTGATGTGACCAATAATACGCAGGGTGGTGCCTGCTTTAGCTTGTTACTGCCTATTAAGGCAAAATCTAAACTAGAGGGTTCATTATGAGTAACACTATTTTAGTTGTTGAAGATGACGCCGGTCTTCGTGAAGCCTTAATAGATACCCTTGAAATGTCGGGTATTGAATGTGTTGCAGCTAACAGTGCTGAGCAAGCAATGTTACTGCTTAAAAAAGATCAATTTTCGCTTGTTGTAAGCGACGTGCAAATGGGCGCAATGAGTGGACTTGATTTACTACGCAGTATTAAATTAAACCACCCTGATTTACCTGTATTGATGATGACGGCGTACGCCACAATTGACGATGCGGTAGAAGCCATGCGCCTAGGTGCAATTGACTACATGGCTAAACCATTTGCACCTGAAGTGCTGTTAAATATGGTGAGCCGTTATTTGCCTGAAAAAGCAAAAGAAACCGACGGACCTATTGTTGCCGACCCAACTAGTATTCAATTATTGGAGCTTGCAAGTAAAGTAGCACGCTCTGATGCAAGTGTAATGGTACTTGGCCCAAGTGGTTCAGGTAAGGAGGTACTTGCTCGTTATATTCATGATAAGTCGAGCCGATGTAATGAGCCATTTGTGGCGATTAACTGCGCGGCTATTCCTGAAAATATGCTCGAAGCCACGTTATTTGGTTACGAAAAAGGGGCTTTTACGGGCGCGATTCAAGCATGTCCGGGTAAGTTTGAGCAAGCACAAGGCGGTACTATTTTACTTGATGAAATTACTGAGATGGACTTAGGGCTACAAGCTAAACTTTTACGCGTACTGCAAGAGCGTGAAGTAGAGCGTTTAGGGGGTCGTAAAACAATCCAGCTCGATGTACGTATTTTGGCAACCAGTAATCGTGATTTAAAAGAAGCTGTGTCTGAAAATCAGTTTAGAGAAGATTTATATTACAGGCTTAATGTTTTTCCACTTATGTGGCGACCATTGAGCCAACGCCCTGGCGATATTATTGTATTGGCTAAGCATTTAATTGAGCGCCATATAAGTAAAAGCAAAGAGCCCATGGCATATTTAGATAAAGCTGCCGAGCAAAAGTTACTGGCTCACGCGTGGCCTGGTAATGTGCGCGAGCTTGATAACGTTATACAACGTGCGCTTATACTGCGAAGTGGCGATACAATAAACGAGCATGCTATTTTTATCGAAAACTTAGTATCTAATAACTTTGTTATGGAGCCATCATTGGCACCAGCGCAAACAGTATCGCCAACAGAATTAGCTCACGCAGATAAAGGCGTTGATAAAAGCACGCTAAGCTCTGCATATTATGATGAAAAATTGCATGCCGAGGATGAGCCCAAACAAGGTTTACTTGCGGCAGATACCGGTAGCTATAAAGATGAGCTTAAAGACAAAGAGCATCGCATTATTTTAGAAACCCTTGCACGTTGCCAAGGCAAGCGTAAAGACGTTGCCGAAACGTTGGGCATAAGCCCACGCACTTTACGTTATAAACTAGCGCAAATGCGCGATTTAGGTATTTCACTTCCTGCATAACCTCCTATAAACCCTGAGTTTGCGCTGCGAACTTAGGGTTGTCAAAACTCTGACTAACACAAACTAAAGTTAACCTATTGTATTTTAATGATTAATTATTTGGCATGCTTTGTGCTTTATTACTTATAAGAGTTCACTGCGTGTCAGAGATAAATTATGAAAATTCAAAACAGTGCTGTATTTCAAGAAATGCAATCAATGGCTTTAGAAGCCGGCCGTAATAATCAAATAAATAAATTGCCGACTCAAGTTCAACCTACTTCTACTTCCCAGTTTGGCGACATGCTAAGTGATGCACTAAATTCAGTGCATGGATTACAACAAGATGCCGCTCAAAAAGTAACAGCAGTTGAGATGGGTGATCGAAGTGTATCGCTTGCTGAGGCGATGATTGCTTCTCAAAAATCGTCAGTTGCTTTTGAGGCTACAGTACAGGTTCGTAATAAACTTGTTGAAGCTTATAAAGAAATCATGAACATGCCTGTTTAATTAGGTAGTGGAGAATTATTGTGGCGCAATCTAACCAATCTACAGACCTAGCACTTGCTGGTGGCGGTATTGACCAAAGTGGTGGTGATGATCAACAAGAACAAAAGTCAGGCTACTTAAGTGCTTTAAATGGTGTTGATGTATTGCGCCAAGTAACATTGGTTATAGCATTGGCTATTTGTTTAGCTATCGCAATTTTCATTATTATTTGGGCTCGTCAGCCAGATATGCGCCCGTTAGGTAAAATGCAAACTGAAGAGCTTATTCAAACGCTCGACTTTTTAGATGCGCAACAAATTGAATATCAACTAGATGGCAACGTTGTATCGGTTGATGAAAGCGAATACCAAAACATTAAATTGTTAATGACCCGCGAAGGGTTAGAGCAAGGGCCAGCGTCGGGCTCTGATATAATTATGCAAGATATGGGCTTTGGTGTAAGCCAACGTTTGGAGCGTGAGCGCCTAAAACATGGTCGTGAACAGCAATTAGCACGCACAATTGAAGAGCTTAACAACATTACTCGCGCCAAAGTATTGTTAGCCATTCCTAAAGAAAACGTATTTGCGCGTAGAGAGAAAAAACCATCAGCAACTGTTGTATTAACGCTTAAGCGTGGTCGCTCACTCGACCGTGAAGAAGTAGATTCTGTTGTTGATATGATTGCCTCGGCAGTACAGGGTTTAGAGCCTATGCGAGTTACTGTTACCGATCAAAATGGTCGATTACTAAATTCAGGTTCGCAAAGCTCATTAGCAGCACGCTCTCGTAAAGAATACGACTTAGAACGTAAGCGCGAACAAGAGTACCTTGAAAAAATAGACAGTATTTTAATACCGGTTGTTGGGCTTGCAAACTATACAGCTCAAGTTGATTTGAGTATGGACTTTAGCTCGATTGAGGAAACTCAAAAGCGTTATAACCCAGACCTACCAGCGGTTAGAAGCGAAACCACATTTGAAGAAAATAACATTGGCGGCCTAGCTGTTGGTATTCCAGGTGCGCTTACAAATCAGCCACCGTTAAACTCGAACATTCCTGAGGTTGCGGGGCAAGGTGGTGCAGGCACTGCTACTTCTCCAACACGCAGCCACAAAGAAGCTACACGTAATTATGAACTCGATACAACCATTTCGCACAAGCGCCAGCAAAGTGGTGTAATACGTAGAATAAGTGTGTCTGTTGCTGTTGACTACATTGCTAAAGTGGGAGAAAACGGTGAAACAACCATGACTCCACGCTCGGTAGAGGCATTGTCAAATATTCGTCGCTTACTACAAGGTGGTGTAGGTTTTGATATGCAACGTGGTGATGCACTTGAAGTCGTAACAGTGCCGTTTGTACGTGAAGAAACAAATTTAGCAATAGAAGTGCCACTGTGGGAACAAGACTGGTTTATGAAAATGGCCCGCCTTGTATTAGGCGCCTTAGTTATCATTGTATTGATAATGGCAGTAGTAAAACCAATGCTTAAACGCTTAATTTACCCAGACGATACACTAGAAGAATACGACGAAGATGCATTAAGTTCGGGCGTAGATATTGGCGACAACACGCTTGATATGCTAAATAAAGACTTTGATTCTGCTTCGGTTGGTTTCTCAAGTGATGGTACACTGCAGTTACCGGATTTACATGGTGACGAAGATTTACTTAAAGCAATTCGTGCCCTTGTAGCTAACGAACCAGAACTATCATCACAAGTAGTCAAAGCGTGGTTAACAGAAGATGACTGATCAAGAACAAAAACAACTCCCGCCAGCCTTTGATGTTGATAAGCTAGATGGGGTAGATAAAGCCGCTATATTACTTTTGAGTTTATCAGAAGAAGATGCCGCGCAAATCCTTAAACACTTAGAACCTAAACAGGTGCAAAAAGTGGGTATGGCGATGGCTGGGTTACAGGACTTATCACAAGCCAAGATTAGCGCTGTACACAACTTGTTTATAGAACAAATTCAAAGCTTTAGTACCATTGGTTTTCAGTCAGAAGACTTTATTAAAAAAGCGCTTACAGCAGCACTTGGTGAAGACAAAGCCGCTAGCCTTATTGACCAAATTGTTATGGGCTCAGGCGCTAAAGGCTTGGATTCATTAAAATGGATGGACTCTAAACAGGTCGCTAGTATTATTCGCAATGAGCATCCACAAATTCAAACTATTGTATTATCGTACTTAGAGCCAGAACAGTCAGCTGAAATTATTTCTCAGTTTCCTGAAAAAGTACGCTTAGATTTAACCATGCGGATTGCAAACCTTGAAGAAGTTCAGCCTGCAGCACTGCAAGAGCTAAACGAAATAATGGAAAAACAATTTGCCGGCCAAGCAGGTGCGCAAGCTGCTAAAATGGGTGGTTTGAAGGCTGCAGCAGATATTTTAAATTACCTTGATACTAACGTTGAAGGGCAGTTAATGGACTCTATTCGTGAGCATGATGAAGAGATGTCGCAGCAAATTCAAGACTTAATGTTTGTGTTTGAAAACTTAATGGATGTTGAAGACCGTGGTATTCAAGCAATCCTACGAGAAGTACAACAAGACGTACTAATGAAAGCAATTAAGGGTGCTGATGATGCACTTAAAGATAAAATACTAGGTAATATGTCTAAGCGTGCAGCCGAAATGCTTGCTGATGATTTAGAAGCAATGGCACCGGTACGTATAAGCGAAGTAGAAGCGGCGCAAAAAGAGATTTTATCGACAGCGCGTCGTTTATCTGACTCGGGTGAAATTCAGCTGGGCGGCGGCGGTGGCGAGGAGTTCCTGTAAACCATGAGCAAACTCAAAGGACGCACACTTCGAGCTGATGAAGCAGATGAGCTACTAAAAAACTGGGCAATACCGGATGTAGCACCAGATGAGAGCAGCTTTGGCAATCGCTCTACAGCTTATGGCACACCGCTTAGTGAGCTGTACAAAAAAGAATTAGCTGAAGAAATGCCAATTGATGAGCCGCAAGAACCAGAACTCCCTGCGCTTACCATGGTTGAGCTTGAACGCATTAGACAAGACGCGTACGAAGAAGGGCTTAAGCAAGGTCATGAGCAAGGCTACATAGACGGTTTTGAAAAAGGCGTTGGCGAAGGTAAAGAAGCAGGCTACAAAGAAGGCTTAGAGCAAGGTAAAACACAAGGCCTTGAAGATGTAAAACCATTAATTGAAGAGCAGTTAACAAGTTTAAAAACCATTTTAGAGGGGTTAACTGCACCGCTAGATAAAGTGGACGAACAAGCCGAGAAGCAATTAGTACAACTTGCTAGCATGTTGGCGGAAGCTGTTATTTATCAAGAAGTAAAAACATCGCCTGATGTAATTTTACATACGTTAAAGCAAAGTATTGATTCACTTAATGCGGAGCAAGAAAAAGTACGAATCCATTTAAACCCCGAAGACTTAGAACTCATAAAAGAGAGCTACGGCGAACAAACCATTATTGATAATAACTGGCAATTAATGGCAGAGCCCACTCTTGAGCGCGGTGGCTGTGAAGTTAAAACAGCGCAATCATCACTCGATATGACCCTTAAAACACGTGTCAAAGAAACGTTGGATAGTTTTTTGCATAATAGTGGTATCTAACTATTTTATTGGCGTGTTATGTCAACTCAACGTGCACCTTTAAGCGAACGCTTATCTCAATATCAACAACATATTAAAACCCCGGCGCCTGCTGTGGCAGGTATTTTAACGCGTGTTGTTGGCCTTACCCTTGAGGCAAGAGGTTTACGTGCACCCGTTGGTAGCCAATGTAAAATAGAAACTATGAACGGCTTTGTAGACGCCGAAATAGTCGGTTTTAACGATCAAACTTTGTACTTAATGCCTAACGACCACATCTCTGGTGTATTACCTGGTGCGCGTGTTATTCCTCAAGTTAATAATTTAGGTTTGCCTGTAGGGATGAGTTTATTAGGCCGCGTGGTGGATGGTTTAGGGCGACCGCTAGATGGCTTAGGTAAAATTAATGCTGAGCATCATTTAAAGTTTGCGCAAAATACTATAAACCCGCTTTCAAGAAGACCAATCACTAAGCCTATGGATGTAGGTGTGCGTGCTATTAACTCGGTTATCACAGTAGGGCAAGGCCAGCGTATGGGCTTATTTGCAGGCTCTGGTGTGGGTAAATCAGTACTTCTCGGTATGATGACCCGAGGTAGCGAAGCCGATGTAATTGTTGTTGGCTTAGTGGGGGAGCGTGGCCGCGAAGTAAAAGAATTTATTGAAGAAATACTCGGTGTAGAAGGGCGTAAACGTTCAGTTGTTGTCGCAGCGCCTGCTGATTCATCACCACTTATGCGTTTAAAAGGCTGTGAGAGCGCCGTAACTATTGCAGAGTATTTTAGAGATCAGGGTTTAAACGTATTATTGTTACTCGATTCGGTAACACGTTATGCAATGGCACAACGTGAAATTGCACTTGCTGTTGGCGAGCCGCCCGCTACAAAGGGTTATCCGCCTTCAGTGTTTGCTAAATTACCTGCGCTGGTGGAGCGTGCTGGTAATGGCGGTGAAGGGCAAGGTTCAATTACTGGCTTTTTTACGGTGTTGAGTGAAGGCGATGATATGCAAGATCCTATTGCTGATGCAGCGCGAGCTATATTAGATGGCCACATTGTACTATCGCGTGATTTAGCTGACAGTGGGCACTATCCCGCTATAGATATTGAAAAGTCGATTTCGCGTGTTATGCCTCAAGTTGTTTCTGAGCCGCATATGCAACAAGCCCGAGTGCTTAAACAAGTGTATTCAATGTATCAACAAAACAAAGACATGATTACTTTAGGCGCTTATCAAAAAGGGACCGATCAAATGCTCGACCAAGCTATAAATATGATGCCAAGAGTGAATGCATTTTTACAACAAGGTATGCGAGATGTCATTAGTTACGATGATGGTCTGCAAGGTCTTGCTCAGTTACTAGGACAAGCATAATGGCCAAAAACAAACTCGATTTATTGCTCAAAATTGAAAATGATAAAGAAGAAAATTTGCGCATGAGTTACTTACAAGCTAATCAAAACTTGCAATCGAATCAACAAAAGCTACAAGGTTTAAACAATTTTAGACTTGAATACTCTCAGCAGTTACACCTAAAAGGTAAGTCGGGTTTATCTAGTGCGGGGTTTGGTCAGTACCATGCTTTTATAGCTAAAATTGAAGAGGCAATTCGCCAACAAGCAAGTACCGTAAATACCGCTAAGCAAGTTGTTACTCAACGTAAAACTCTATGGCTTAAGCAGCAAATTAAAGCTAAAGCAGTTGCCAAACTAATCGAAAATCAAAAACTCAAAGCAAATGCGTTAATAGCTAAAAATGAGCAAAAAATGTTAGATGAATTTTCAGCTAATCAGTTTTTTCAACGTCGTAAAGCTTTGTAATTCAGGCACGTTAATTGCTTTGTTACTTAGTGGAATTCAACTTTTGGCGGTATGCGGTGGCATATTGCCGTAATGGTATTAGGTGATTTATGGCGATGAATAACATTTCGTTTTTAGTTTCTTCTGAAAAAGATTCACTGTTAGCTTTTAAAGACAATAGCTTAGCTAATGGCGGAGAAAATTTAGGCGATGAATTTTTAAGTCAGCTAAACGAAGCGCATAACTCTATGGAGCCTTTGCTTAAAGGCAATAAAAATCCCGATGCCGAAAACTCTATTGCCATACCTAAGCATAAACAGCCAGAAGAAAATGAAAATCTGAGCGTAAAGCTAGATGAAGTAACAACAGACGAAGTTACTTTTGTGTCTGTTGAGATGCTTGATCAAATTAATTCAGCACAAGCAATGAGCACTTCGGTCAATAAGCCGTCCGATGCAACTAACAGTTTAGAATCAGAAAATGCAGAGCTAGAAGCTACACAAGCAGAGAATACCAAAATAGAAAACACAGAAATAGAGAATACACAATTACAAAGCACACCAATAATTGCATCCACTAATACAAGTGATGAAGTATCGGCTGAAGAAGCGAATACAGCCAGTGTAGTGAAAAATCCAATTGCCACTAATGTAGACTCTAAAACGGCTAAATTAACTGATTCAAAAAGCGATAGCTTAAGCTCACTACCTTTAAATTCATTACCATTAAATGAAGGCAAGCATCGTAAAAGTGGTGTTGCTGAAGCTATTGAAGGGCCATTAAATTCTATAAATAAAAAGCCCGATGACAGCATTGGGCCCATAGTTGATGATGCTGAATTAGTTTCAATGGATTTAAAGGAGCAGTTAGCTCAAGGGAAACCCGTTGATAAAAACTTAAAAAATATAGTGTTGCCAACACCAGTACCTACGCCAGCAGCTGCATCTGTAGAGACACCTCCTTTAACTGAATCAGAAACGATACAAGTAAGTTCACAGACATCTGAGATTGAAAAAGGCGCAGCAATAGATACGTTAATTGCTAAAGATGCAAGCTTAATTAAAGCTAATAATGTTATTGCTAGTTTAACGCCTGAACAGCGCTCACAACTTAACGCGCAAGTTAAAGTATTAGAAAATACTGATTCAGCCAGTAACGCAACTAGTAACACTTCAAATCTTAAGCAAATGCTTGCGCAATTTATTACTGATAACGAAAAAACGCAGAGCACGAGCACGGTAACAAAACACTCTTTTAGCGCAGAAATCAATTCACTTAATACAACTGAAAAACAAAGCTTATTAACGCAATTAAACGCTTATATTAAAACAGAGCAACCTAGAGACGAGCAATTGGCAGTGCTTCAGCAAACTGTTAATGAATTAAAAGCCTCAATTGAAATAGGGCTTGTCGATACCGCTAAGACCGACTCAAAAACGTTTGTAGCGTCAGAGACTCCTAATACAGTATATAATCCACAAAAGTTAAGCTTAAAGACATCGACAAACGAAGGGGCTGATTTAAATAAAGTCGTAACAACCTCAACTAAGGGTGATGATTTATTAAAATCACTTGAAGAATTACAAAAAGATGGCCTTAAAAAAATAACTGCAGAACAAACCCCTGCACGCGTAGCACAAGTATTTACGCAAATTACAGCTGCTTTAAATACTCAGCAAGTGAGCACATTAAGCCAATACGACTCATTAAGTTACGAGCAGAGCTTACTTGATACCCAAATAATACAAACTCAACAATTACAAAGAACATCGCAAGTTAAGCAAATAAGTATTGATCCTGGTGTAATGCAAGCAATTAATATTGTTAAAAGTGATGCAGCTAAATTATTGCAAGAGCGCGTTAGCTCAATGTTAAGCATTAATAATAAAGAAGCAGAAATTCGCCTAGATCCTCCCGAAATGGGCAGTATGCAAATACGTATTCGTAGCGATGCAGAACAAGCACATATAAACTTTGTAGTACAAAACCAGCAAGCCAAAGAAGCACTTGAACAATCAATGCCGCGCTTACGTGAAATGTTAGCGCAACAAGGGTTAGAGCTTGGTGAAAGTACTATTTCTTATGGGCAATCAGGTGGCGAAACTGCTGAGCAAAGTGAGAGTGGACCCCAAGGTAATATGGCTAATAATAAGTCAGTTAATGATGAAAACGACGAGCAAGCAAATAACACTGCACAAAGTTCTCGACAACAAACTTCATCATCAATAGATTACTATGCCTAAGTGCTGCTATTATAATAACTAAAACAAGCAAGTACCTTTGCGATTAAAGGAATCATGATGGCTGAAGAAACAAGTTTAGAAATTGAAGAAACCGGTAAAAGTAAAAAGAAACTAATAATAATCATAGTAGCTGTACTACTTATTGTAGTTGGTGCTGCGGGTTACTTTTTTATGTCGGGTTCGGATGCGTCAGTTGAAACCTTAGATGAAGAAGCGGGAATCTCTGCAGAACTGTCAACCGGATTTGGTGATTCAGCTGAGATAGGCAGTGCTTTATATGTGTCAATGCCACGCCCATTTGTATTTAACGTGCCTGGCTCAAGTCGCGACAGGATTGTGCAAATTAAAGTACAGTTACTGGTACGTGGCGAAGTAAATGAAGAAACAGCTAAAAAACACATTCCATTAATAGAAGGTACGCTATTAAGTGTGTTTTCTACTACAACAGCCGATGAGTTAAGTACGAGTACGGGCAAAGAAACACTTCGTTTTTCTGCACTTGAAAAGGTACAGGAAGCTTTAATGGATGTTGAAGGCAGCAAAGTAATTGAGCGGGTATTGTTTACCGGCTTTGTAATGCAATAAGGGGTTAGCGTGAGCGATTTATTATCCCAAGACGAAATTGATGCGCTATTACATGGCGTTGATGACGTTGAAGAGGAAGATATACACGACGGTGAAGATGGCGGGGGAGGTACGCTTCAGTACGATTTTTCTTCGCAAGATCGGATCGTGCGTGGTCGTATGCCGACGCTGGAAATTGTTAATGAACGCTTTGCTCGTCATATGCGAATTAGCCTATTTAACATGATGCGCCGCACCGCAGAGGTGTCTATTAACGGCGTGCAAATGATTAAGTTTGGCGAGTATATTCATACTTTATTTGTTCCAACCAGCTTAAATATGGTGCGTTTTAGACCTTTAAAAGGCACTGGCCTGATTACCATGGAAGCACGACTTGTGTTTATTTTGGTAGATAACTTTTTTGGTGGTGACGGGCGTTATCATGCAAAAATAGAAGGCCGAGAATTTACCCCAACAGAGCGCCGAATTGTACAAATGCTCCTTAAAATAATCTTTGAAGATTATAAAGAAGCTTGGGCACCGGTTATGGATGTATCGTTTGAATATCTCGATTCTGAAGTAAACCCAGCTATGGCTAATATTGTAAGCCCAACTGAGGTTGTGGTTATTAGTTCTTTCCATATTGAGCTCGATGGCGGCGGTGGCGATTTTCATATTGCACTTCCGTATTCAATGCTTGAGCCAATTCGAGAGCTGTTAGATGCGGGTGTTCAGTCTGATACTGAAGATACTGATTTACGTTGGAGCAAAGCGCTTCGCGATGAAATAATGGATGTAGAGGTTGAAATATCAACTCAGTTACTTGAAGTTGATTTAACCTTAAAACAAATTATGGAACTCAAAGCCGGTGATATTATTCCGGTTGAAATGCCTGAGCATATAACCGTGTTTGTTGAAGAACTACCTACATTTAGAGCTAAAATGGGTCGCTCTCGCGATAATGTTGCGCTTCAAATTAGTGAAAAAATTAAACGACCTGATTCAGTTAAATCTGAGCTGCATGTATTTACCAAAGGCGGCAAGAAAATTGACTCAGATGCAGAATTAGCAGAACTAGAAGATGATTTACACCTCTCTGACGGTGTAGACTTAGACTGGTAATTGATTAAAAGGTTAAAAGTATGAGCGATGATCAAGACACAATGGATGAATGGGCTGCAGCATTAGCAGAAGCCGAAGCTCCAGATGATAGTAGCGAAGCACATGTTGCAGAGCTTGATGAGTTAAGTGATTCAAAACACGAAATGAGTGGCGATGAAAAACGAAAACTCGACACTATTTTAGATATCCCCGTTACTATTTCAATGGAAGTAGGACGCTCTAAAATTAATATTCGTAACTTATTGCAACTTAACCAAGGCTCTGTTGTTGAGCTTGACCGTGTTGCGGGCGAGCCGCTAGACGTGCTAGTTAACGGTACTTTGATAGCCCATGGTGAAGTAGTTGTAGTAAACGACAAGTTTGGTATTCGCTTAACTGACGTGATAAGCCAAGTAGAGCGGATCAAAAAACTACGATGAGCTTATTAGTTGCTTTAACGAGTTCCGTTTTTTCAAAAGCAGATGTGGCAACACCAACTGGAGATATACTCTCTATGGTGCTGTCGCTTGTAATGGTGCTAGTACTAATTATTGTGCTGGCATTTTTTGTTAAAAAGCTTAATCCAAATTTAGCAAACAGCGATGAATTTAAAGTAGTCAGAAGTCTACCTTTGGGTTCTCGCGAGCGTTTAATGGTTGTTGAGATAGATAATGCTCAGCATTTACTTGGTGTAACTCCCCACAGTATTAATTATTTACACAAGTTAGAAACCCCATTAAGTGAAAAAGAACTACCTGAACTCGCTAAACGATTTGGTAAACTTTTAAACCCGCAATCAAACCAAAATAAAAAGAATTAAACCTATGACAAAGTGGCTGCTTATTATTTTTGCCATGGTGTTTGTACCAAATGTAAGCGCAGAAGGAATTGATGCGCTTACTATTACAACAAACGCTGATGGCACACAAGATTACTCAGTAACGTTACAAGTTTTAGCAATTATGACGGCGCTGAGTTTTATACCGGCTGCCATAATTATGATGACCTCCTTTACACGAATAATTGTTGTACTCGCCATTTTGCGCCAAGCGATTGGTTTGCAGCAAACACCGTCGAACCAAGTGTTATTAGGGATGTCGCTTTTTCTAAGTATTTTTATAATGTCGCCTATTTATCAGCAGGTAAACGAGCGAGCTATAGAACCTTACTTAAATGAGCAGGTTACTTCAGTACAAGCTTTAGAGCTGGCTAAAGAGCCAATGAAAGCCTTTATGCTTTCTCAAGTGCGTCTCAAAGACTTAGAAACGTTTGCTAAAATTGCCGGTTATGATCAGCTAGATTCGCCGCAAGACACACCGTTAATAGTGCTTATACCCGCCTTTGTAACCAGCGAATTGCAAACCGCATTTATAATAGGGTTTATGTTTTTTATCCCATTTTTAATTGTTGATTTAGTGGTCGCCTCGGTATTAATGGCGATGGGTATGATGATGCTTTCACCCATGATTGTGTCCTTACCGTTTAAAATTATGTTATTTGTACTTGTAGACGGCTGGAGCTTAGTGATGGGTACCTTAGCCAAAAGCTTTGGTTTAGGGACTTAGTATGCAAAGCATTAACATGACCCAACAATAGGAGTACAACATGGAACCGGAAATTTTTGTTGATATCCTAAGTGACGCTCTTTTTTTAGTTATTAAGCTGGTGTCTGCAATTGTAGTCCCAGGCTTAATTATTGGTTTAGTTGTTGCCGTGTTTCAGGCTGCAACGTCTATCAATGAACAAACATTGAGCTTTTTACCTCGTTTATTAATTACCATTAGTGCGCTTATTGTGGGTGGGCATTGGCTTACTCAAGAGCTAATGGACTTTTTTACTCGCCTAGTATTACTTATTCCTGAAATTGCAGGTTAAACGTGGAATACCCCTTTGCTGTCGTTATTCAATGGTTGAGCGATTTTTTGTTGCCGCTGGTACGCATTAGCTCAATGATTATGATTATGGCTGGTTTGGGGGCTAAAAATGTTCCTACACGTATAAAAATGGGTTTATCGGTTGTTGTAACTTTTGTTGTAGTTCCTGTTCTGCCGCCAGCTACATTCACTAATTTATTTTCGTTTGAGATGATTTTAGTCGTTATTCAACAAATGCTGATTGGTGTTGCTATTGGTTTTGCATCTATACTTTTACTAAATACTTTTGTGTTAGCAGGGCAAATACTCGCGATGCAAACCGGTTTAGGTTTTGCTTCGGTTATTGACCCTTCTAATGGTGCGAGTGTGCCTGCTGTGGGCCAGTTTTTCCTTATTTTGGCGACGCTATTATTTTTTGCTTTTAACGGTCATTTAATGATGATTCAAATGGTGGTGCATAGTTTTCAAGTGCTACCCATTGATGGCACATGGTGGTCTGTAGATCATTACTGGGACATAGTGACCTGGGGTGGCTGGATGTTTACTACAGCACTGGTACTCTCACTTGCACCGCTTACCGCGATGCTCGTTATTAATATGTCGTTTGGTATTATGACGCGTGCAGCACCGCAATTAAATATTTTCTCTATTGGTTTTCCGTTTACCTTGGTAGCGGGACTTATTATTATTTGGGCGACACTAGGTAACTTTGTTACTCAGTTTGAGTTTCAATGGTTAAAAATGGTTGAGCTAATGTGTACTTTAGTTGGTTGCTCACCTTAGGAGAAAGTCATGTCTGAAGACTCAGGACAAGAAAAAACAGAAGAACCCACATCCAAAAAGCTTGAAGAATCTAAAAAGAAAGGCCAAATAGCGCGCTCAAAAGAGCTAGGTACCATGTTTGTACTTATTTTTTCGGCTATATCGCTTTTGATGTATGGGCCAGAAATTGGCAAAGGTTTATACAATGTCATGGGCCGAACCCTTAGCTTAAATCGCAACGAAGCCTTTGATACTACTAAAATGTTTGCCGTATGGGGAGAGGTTGCAGACGCGTTAATGTTTCCTATGGCTATGTTTGTATTAATTATAGTTTTGGCTGCATTTATTGGTAATACGTTACTAGGTGGTTTTAACTTTAGCTGGGAAGCTGCTGCACCTAAAGCAAGTAAAATGTCGCCAATGAAAGGTTTTAAACGTATGTTTGGCCCGCAAGCGGCTATTGAGCTTGTAAAGTCACTTTTAAAATTTGGCTTGGTTGCAAGTTTTGCTATATTTTTAATTAATACCTATTTTGATGAAATACTGCATTTAAGTTTAGAAAGTGCACCGGGTAATATTATCCATGCCTTAGAGATTTTAGGCTGGATGTTTTTAGGTCTTTCGTGCACTTTAATTATTATTGCGGCTATTGATGCACCATTTCAAAGTTATAACCATAACAAACAACTTAAAATGACAATGCAAGAGATTAAAGATGAGTATAAAAACTCTGAAGGTGATCCACAAATAAAAGCGCGTATTAGGCAAACTCAAAGGCAAATGTCGCAAAACCGTATGATGCAAGATGTCCCTGACGCTGATGTTATTGTTACCAACCCAACTCACTACTCAGTGGCATTAAAATACGATACAGAGCGCGCAGGAGCGCCAATAGTGCTTGCTAAAGGTATTGATGAAATGGCGATGCAAATTAGAAAAGTAGCAATAGGGAATGAAGTACCTATTTTAGAATCCCCTATGTTGACCCGAGCGCTTTATCATACGGCTGAAGTAGGAGAGCAAATACCCGATCAGCTATTTACTGCAGTAGCGCAAGTTTTAGCGTATGTATTTCAGCTTAAGCGCTTTAATAAAGGGCGCGGAAAACGCCCAACTAAGCTCAATAACAAGCTCCCAATCCCCGATGCCTACAAGTATTAAACCGTTAACTTAGTAACTTGGAATAGTTATTGCTAATTCTACGTAGTGTCAATTTTTTGAAATTGTAGAATTATGAGTTTTAAAGCGGTATTACAACAACTTAACAGAGACAAAAAAGACTATGCCAAAGGGGTAGGTACTCCTTTGCTTGTGCTTGCAGCCTTGGGAATGGTGATCTTACCGTTACCGCCATTTTTACTCGATATCCTTTTCTCGTTTAATATTGCCCTCGCATTAGTGGTTTTACTCGTGACTGTTTACACGATGAAGCCGGTTGAGTTTGGTATATTCCCCTCTGTATTACTAATTGCTACGATTATGCGCTTAGCGCTTAACGTTGCCAGCACTCGAGTTGTATTACTTGAAGGTCATAATGGTGGTGATTCTGCCGGTAAAGTAATTGAAGCGTTTGGCTCCGTGGTTATTGGTGGTAACTACGCAGTTGGTTTGGTCGTATTTTTAATTCTGATCATTATTAACTTTGTGGTAATTACTAAAGGTGCTGGGCGTATTTCTGAGGTATCTGCACGTTTCACCCTTGATGCAATGCCGGGTAAACAAATGGCAATTGACGCCGATTTAAACGCTGGTTTTATCAGTGCTGAGCAAGCGCGTGACCGCCGCGAGGAAGTAACTCGCGAAGCCGATTTTTACGGCTCAATGGATGGTGCGAGTAAATTTGTAAAAGGCGATGCCATTGCAGGTATTGTTATATTAATCATCAATATTGTTGGTGGTTTATTTGTCGGTATGATTCAACATAATTTGAGTTTTGGCAACGCAATGGAAGTATATACATTACTTACCATTGGTGATGGCTTAGTTGCTCAACTCCCTTCTTTACTGCTTTCAATTGGTACCGCGATTGTTGTAACACGTCAAAATGAGTCGCTCAATATGGGTGACCAATTTAAGAAACAACTAGGTAACGAAAAATCACTCTTTATTGCTTCAGGTATTTTGATCATCATGGGTTTAGTGCCTGGTATGCCGCATTTTGCTTTTTTAAGTTTAGGTGCGTTATTGGGTTATTTAGCTTACTACACACAGCAAACTAAGTTAAAAGCCGCTGCAGCAGAAGCCGAAGAAGCCGCCAGTGGCGGAAGCGCTGCAACAGGTATTGCCAATAAACAAGAACAAAAAGAACTTGGTTGGGATGATGTTCAGCAGGTTGACGTAATTGGCCTAGAAGTAGGTTACAGATTAATTCCGTTGGTAGATCAATCTCAAGGTGGTGAGCTACTTAATCGTATTAAAGGTGTACGTAAAAAGCTTTCTCAAGAACTTGGTTTTTTAGTACCACCTGTTCATATTCGCGATAATTTAGAGCTTGATCCAAATGCTTACAGAATAACGCTAATGGGTGTTTCAACCGGTGAAAGCGAACTTAAACATGGCGACGAGCTAGCGATTAACCCAGGGCAAGTATTTGGTCCTATTAAAGGGGTTGAAACTAAAGATCCTGCGTTTGGCCTTGATGCAGTATGGATCAAGCCTGATCAAAAAGATGAAGCGCAATCACTAGGTTATACCGTTGTAGATTCAGCCACGGTAGTCGCCACTCATATTAGCCAGTTATTAACTAACAGTGCGGCGTTGCTACTAGGGCATGAAGAAGTTCAAAACCTGCTTGATATGCTTGCTAAAAGCCATCCTCGCTTAGTAGAAGGACTAGTACCTGATGTGTTGCCATTAACTGCAATTGTAAAAGTACTGCAAAATTTATTGAATGAAGGTGTAGCTATTCGCGATATGCGCTCAATTGTTCAAACCCTTGTTGAGTATGGTCCGCGTAGCCAAGACCCTGATGTATTAACGGCTGCAGTGCGTATTTCTCTGCGTAGGTTAATTGTTCAAGATGCGGTTGGTATGTCATCAGAAATCCCTGTCATAACCTTGGCACCTGAGTTGGAACAGATGTTGCATCAGTCATTACAAAATGCAGGCGATGAAGGTGCCGGTATTGAGCCTGGACTTGCAGAGCGACTTCAAGTGTCATTGACACAAGCGCATCAAAATCAAGAAATGGCCGGTGAACCTTCTATATTGCTAACGTCAGGAATGTTACGCACTGTGTTATCTCGTTTTGTTAAGTACACCATTCCAGGATTGAGAGTGATGTCTTATCAAGAGGTACCAGACGAAAGACAGATCAAGATTGTTAGCTCTGTAGGCCAACAATAAGATTTTAACAGGGGTTGAATCATGAAAATTAAACGTTTTTTTGCTAAAGATATGCGCACAGCACTTAAAGAAGTTAAAGATGAGTTAGGTGTTGATGCGGTTATTATGTCAAATAAGAAGCTGGCTAACGGTGTAGAAATTGTAGCGGCAGTTGATTATGACAAAGCAGCCCCTAAAGTAGCAGCGCAACCACAACGTACTGCAGAGCCGCGTGCTCAAGTACCACACCAAAGTATGCATAATTTTGTAAAACCAGAGCCTCAGCGTGCCAAACCAGAGCCGCAGGCAAAAGTGGCTGACAGCCTACAAGCTTTATTAGAGCGCCAATCACCGCGTCCTCGCTCCCCTGAACTTGCATCAATGTTTTCACAATCAGGTATTGATACTACCGATAACTATCAAGAACCAGTTATGGAACAGCGTACTAAAAATATGTTTGCTCCTGAAAATGCAGCGCCAGTTCGTTCACAAACTCAAGCGGATAGCTTAGGTTTTGATGATTTAGACAGCGACTTTGATGATTTAGATAGTCCAGTAACTGCTCGCCAACAAACACCCAATAATGAAAGCGAAGAAATGACAACAATGCGTGAAGAAATGAACGCAATTCGTCAATTACTTGAGCATCAAGTATCAGGCTTAATGCAGCAAGATATGGCGCGTCGCGATCCAACACGCGCTTGCATGGTTGACCGCTTAGTCGGTATGGGTATTGATAAAGAAGTAGCGCAACAAATGGCATGTTTTGTACCTGATGATGTATCTCGTAAGCAAGGCTGGAAAGCGTTGTTAACGATGGTCGAAGATCAAATGCAAACAACCAATAATGAAATACTTCGCCAAGGTGGTGTATATGCGTTAGTGGGTCCAACAGGTGTTGGTAAAACAACAACAGTTGCTAAGCTTGCAGCTTTAGGCGCACAAAAATATGGCGCTGATAAAGTGGCCTTAATAACCACTGATACATACAGAATTGGTGCATATGAACAGCTTGCTACTTACGGCCGTATTATTGGTTGTGGTGTAAAGCAAGTTAAAGATGCTAATGAATTAGCTGAAGTTTTATATCATTTACGAAATAAACGTCTAGTATTAATTGATACAGCAGGTATGAGTCAGCGAGATTTACGTTTAACTGAGCAGTTAAACACGTTAATGCGTAACCAACGTGTGGATATTCGCAGCTACTTAGTACTAAGCGCAACGGCACAAATTAATGTATTACAAGAAACAGTACGTCACTTTAAAAAAGTACAGTTAAGTGGTTGTATTTTCACTAAGTTAGATGAATCATTAAGTTTGGGTGAGATTATTAGTATTGCGATTCAAAATCGCCTCCCAATAGGGTATCTTACTAACGGTCAACGAGTGCCAGAAGATATTCGTGTTGCAAATGCTGAAAAACTAGTGAAAAAGGCTGAGCAGTTATATTTAAAAAGAACAAAAGCACAACATTCAAGGCACCAAGCAGTGGCGCCAAGTACAGTAGGGATGTATGATTAACACAGTATTAGATCAAGCAAGCGGCCTGCGCAAAATGAGTCAAAACAATAACAACGGCGTAAAAGTTATCGCTGTAACCGGTGGTAAAGGTGGGGTGGGGAAAACAAATGTTTCTCTAAATACCGCTATTGCACTAGGGCAACAAGGTAATAGAGTATTAGTGCTGGATGCTGACTTAGGTTTAGCAAACTGTGATGTGATGCTTGGTTTACGTGTAGAGCGCAATTTATCACACGTTTTGTCAGGTGAATGTGAGCTTGACGAGATTTTAGTTGAAGGGCCTGCTGGTATTAAAATTGTACCCGCTACATCGGGCTCGCAAAGTATGGTTGAACTATCGCCATCTGAGCATGCCGGGCTAATTCGTGCATTTAGCGAATTGAATACCGAATTTGATATTTTAATTGTAGATACAGCCGCTGGTATTTCAGACATGGTGCTAAGCTTCTCACGAGCAGCACAAGATGTAATGGTTGTAGTGTGCGATGAACCAACATCAATAACCGATGCTTACGCACTTATTAAAGTATTAAGCCGCGAGCACGGTGTTTATAAGTTCAAAATTGTTGCCAATATGGTCCGCAGCATGCGTGAAGGCACTGAATTGTTTGCAAAACTATCTAAAGTTACCGATCGCTTTTTAGATGTTTCAATGGAGCTAGTAGCAACGGTTCCTTATGACGAAAATATGCGTAAAGCAACACGTCGCCAAAAGGTGATTGTTGAGCTCTTTCCAAGTTCGCCAGCCGCTCTCGCGTTTAAAGCGCTGGCGACAAAAGCAGTTAAATGGCCAATACCAAATCAACCATCTGGGCATTTAGAGTTTTTCATTGAGAAACTAGTAAACGGCTAATTATGACAACATTGGTGAATAGAGCTATGGGATATCAATCAACACAAAACTTAAATGTGATTGTTGAGAAACATGCATCGCTTGTTAAAAAAGTGGCATGTCATCTAATTGCTCGATTACCACCTAGCGTTCAGCTTGATGATTTAATTCAATCAGGAATGATAGGTTTAATAGAAGCTTCAAAAAACTTTGATGCAACAAAAGGCGCAAGCTTTGAAACCTTCGCCGGTATTCGTATTCGCGGGGCTATGCTTGATGAAATGCGCCGTGGTGATTGGGCTCCTCGTTCAGTACACCGTAAAAGCCGACAAGTTGCAGAAGCAATTACTGGGCTCGAAAGCAGTCTGAATCGCGAACCAACAGATACAGAAGTTGCTGAAAAACTTGAAATTTCACTCAATGAGTACCATCATATTTTAAATGATGTTAATACCAGTAAAGTATTAGGCATAGAAGACCTTGGTGTAGATGAGGATGTTATTACTCCCGTAGGCCAAGATTTAGCGCTAGACAAACCTTTTAATAATGTTAAAAATGATCGGTTTAATGAGTCTTTGCTAAATGCAATAAAGTCATTACCAGAGCGTGATGCAATGGTACTTTCTTTATACTATAACGATGAAATGAATTTAAAAGAAATAGGACATATACTCGATGTAAGCGAATCGCGTGTAAGTCAGATACATGGTCAGGCGATGATTAAGCTTAAAGCTAAAATCAATGACTGGATAAACTAGTAGTAAGTAAACTAAGGTTAATACCTCACTGGGGGATGTTTTGGATAAAAACATGAAAATTCTTGTAGTTGATGATTTTTCAACGATGAGACGAATTATAAAAAACCTATTACGTGACTTAGGTTTCACTAATGTTCAAGAAGCTGATGACGGGTCTACAGCTTTGCCTATGTTACAAAATCAAGTATTTGATTTTGTGGTTACAGATTGGAATATGCCGGGAATGCAAGGTATTGACCTTTTAAGAGCAATTCGTGCAGATGATAAGTTAAAACATATCCCTGTATTGATGGTAACGGCAGAAGCTAAAAAAGAACAAATAATTGCTGCAGCGCAAGCTGGCGTTAATGGTTATATTGTTAAGCCATTTACAGCTGGAACATTAAAAACTAAATTAGAAAAAGTATTTGAACGCTTAGGCTAATGATGGGGGAGAGGCTTATGTCAGCACCAGCTGCGCCTCAAATAACGTTAGAACAAGCTCGTCAACTCGTCATTTATTTAGAAAACGATGAGCAAGATAAAGCTAATCAGTTGATTTTAGAGACAGCTTCGCAAGAGCAGTCTAAATTATTTGCTGAAGTTGGGAAGTTGACTCGTCAACTGCACGAAGCACTTAAAAGCTTTGAGCTTGATACTCGCTTAACTAACATAACGACAGATGCGATTCCAGATGCTAAAAAGCGGCTTAATTATGTTATAGAAATGACAGAAAATGCGGCTAATAAAACAATGGATGCTGTTGAGGCTAGTTTACCTATAGCTCAGCAACTTGCAGATGAAATATCTCATATCAAACCGACATGGGATCGTTTAATGAGCCGGGAGATTGAGCTTGGTGAGTTTAAACAACTTTGCCATAGTATCGATAAGTTTATGAATAACTCTCATCATAAAACGGATGAGCTTCAAAGCTTAATGACAAATGTACTAATGGCTCAAGACTATCAAGACTTAACAGGTCAAGTTATTCGCCGTGTTATAGAACTTGTTAGAGAAGTAGAAGAAAGCTTACTTCATCTTTTAACAGCGTTTGCTGAACAAGATGACAGTGACAACACAGCGAATAAAGTAGAACAACAAAAAATAAAAGAACCAGTTGCCACACAAACTTTAGCAGGTCCTGAAGGCCCTATTATTGATAAAGAATCGCGTAATGATGTTGTGTCTGATCAAGATGAAGTCGATGATCTTTTATCAAGTTTGGGCTTCTAAGAGGAGAGTAACTGCATGTTTGAAGTCGATGAAGATATTTTACAAGACTTTCTTGTAGAGGCAGGAGAAATCCTAGAGCTTTTATCTGAACAGTTAGTTGAACTGGAAAATAATCCAGAAGATACCGAGTTACTAAATGCCATATTTAGAGGCTTTCACACTGTAAAAGGTGGTGCAGGCTTTTTAGCTATGACAGAACTTGTTGATGCTTGCCACGGCGCTGAAAACGTATTTGATTTACTACGTCAAGGCGTGCGAACGGTCAATTCAGAGTTAATGGATGTTATTTTACAAGCGCTCGACACCATTAATGAAATGTTCGCGACTATCCAAAATAGGGATAAGCCAGAACCAGCAGATCCTGAGTTACTTCAAACCCTCCACATTTTGGGCCTACCTCCAACAGAAGCCGAGCTTAACGGAGTCGCTTCAGAAACTGACGTTGAACAACCTCTTGATGAAGTAGTTGATACGCCAATAGCTGATGAGGAAGATCCATTTGCATTTGATGAAATGTTTAGCGGAACTCCTTCGGTTAGTGATGCTGAAATAAACGAAATCACTGAAGATGAATTTGAAAACTTACTTGATGAACTACACGGTAAAGGACAAGGTCCTGCAGTTGAAAAGCCAGTAGCAAGTAGTAGTGATTTTAATGGTGATATTACTGATGATGAATTTGACAGCTTATTAGACGAGTTACATGGAGTTGGCAGTTTTGGTGAGGTTGCGAGTAAAGCACCTGAGCAAAGTAGTGCAGTTAAAGCACCTGTAGAACCAGCTAAACCAGCGTCAAATACTGCTAATTCATCAGATGATGAAATTAGTGATGATGAATTTGAAGCGCTTCTTGATGAACTTCATGGTAAAGGCACTGCACCTAAATCAATAGAAAGCACTCCTGCTGTGAAACAGCCCAATATTCCAGCTAAACCAGCTGCAAAAGCGAGTGTGCCTGTAAAAAAACCAGAACCTGTAAAAGCACCCGTTTCTAAACCGGTAGAAAAACCGGTTGCTAAAGCAGCGCCAGCAACGCCTAAAAAATCAGCGCCACCAGCAGCAGAGACGACAGTTCGCGTAGATACAAAACGACTTGACCAAATTATGAATATGGTTGGTGAGTTAGTACTTGTGCGAAATCGTTTGGTTAGTTTAGCGACCAACTCAGACAGTGAGGCAATGGGTAAAGCAATCTCTAACTTAGATGTAGTGACTGCTGATATTCAAGGCGCGGTTATGCAAACACGAATGCAACCAATTAAAAAGGTATTTGGTCGTTTCCCTCGCGTAGTACGCGATTTAGCACGCAGCTTAAACAAAGACATTGACTTACAACTTGTAGGTGAAGAAACCGATTTAGATAAAAACTTAGTGGAAGCACTAGCTGATCCGCTTGTGCATTTAGTTCGAAACTCAGTTGACCACGGTATTGAAATGCCAGCTGTTCGTGAGGCTGCAGGTAAACCTAGAACAGGTAATGTTACTTTATCAGCGTCTCAGGAAGGCGACCATATTTTGTTGACCATTAAAGATGATGGCGCTGGTATGGATGCTGAGAAACTGAAAAAAATAGCAATTAGTAAAGGCGTACTCGATCACGATCAAGCGAGTCGACTTTCTGACACTGAAGCATATAACCTCATTTTTGCACCTGGCTTTTCTACAAAAGAAGAGATATCTGATATTTCAGGTCGTGGTGTTGGAATGGATGTGGTGAAAACTAAAATCACCCAATTAAACGGCTCTGTAAGTATTCAATCTGAGTTAGGTGTAGGTACTATTTTAGAGATAAAAGTACCACTTACCTTAGCCATATTACCGACCTTAATGGTAATTGTTGGCGCACAAACATTTGCGTTACCACTTGCAGGTGTTAGTGAAATATTCAACTTAGATTTAACGAAAACAAATGTGGTTGATGGGCAATTAACAATTATTGTGCGTAAAAAGGCAATACCGTTATTCTACCTCGAGCACTGGTTAGTTAAAGGCTCAGATCGTTCACAGCGAAAAGCAAAAGGCCATGTAGTTATTGTGCAAATTGGTACGCAGCAAATTGGTTTTGTTGTTGACTCATTAATTGGCCAAGAAGAAGTTGTGATTAAGCCGCTTGATGCGTTACTTCAAGGAACACCAGGTATGGCAGGTGCTACAATAACTTCGGATGGTGGCATTGCACTGATTTTAGACGTTCCAAACATGTTAAAACATTACGCAGGCTAATAATAAAGTAGGTATATATTTAATATATACCTACGCATAAATTTAATAAGAGAGCTAAATGGCCGTTAAAGTTTTAGTTGTTGATGATTCAAGCTTTTTTCGCCGCAGGGTAAGCGAAATTCTTGAGCAAGATAGCGACATACAAGTTATAGGCTTTGCTGTGAATGGCAGAGAAGCTGTTGAAAAAGCAGCTCAGCTACGTCCAGATATGATCACTATGGATGTCGAAATGCCTGTGCTTGATGGTATTAGCGCAGTTAAAGAGATAATGGCGAGTAATCCAACGCCTATCTTAATGTTTTCATCACTAACACGTGATGGCGCAACAGCAACGTTTGATGCGCTAGATGCTGGAGCAATGGATTTTTTACCGAAAAAATTTGAAGACATCGCTCGCAATAATGAAGACGCTATAAAGCTTTTACAAAATAAAGTGAAAGATATAGGGCGAAGACGTTTACCGCGAACGTTTAAAGCTGCAACACCACCTAAGCCAGTAATATCAAGTAAACCGATAACAAGCTCACTTTCGCAAAGAACAAACACACTAACGCCTTCGATAAAACAACCCGATAGAAGCTTTCAAAGAGCAGCCCCTACAACACCGTCAGATTCTAATGTTGCCTCAATGCGAGCAAGTGGAAAGCAATACCAGCTTGTAGCTATTGGCACTTCTACAGGTGGCCCTGTTGCACTACAAACTATACTGACTCAATTGCCAGCTAATTTCCCTCACCCTATTTTGCTTATTCAGCATATGCCTGCGGCTTTTACACCTGCATTTGCGGCACGTTTAAATGGTCTGTGCCAAATAAAAGTGAAAGAAGCGCAACAAGGTGACCGCTTACAACCAGGAACTGCTTATCTAGCGCCTGGCGGACAGCAGATGATGGTAGAAGGGCGTGGTGCAAATAGAACTCTGCGCGTATTTGAAGATCATAGCGAGAGAATAAGTTATAAACCGAGTGTAGATGTAACTTTTGCCAGTGCAGCAAAAACGTATCAAGGCGATGTGCTTGCTATCGTTTTAACAGGCATGGGCGCTGATGGACGTGACGGTGCAAGAATGTTAAAACAAACGGGTGCAACCATTTGGGCACAGGATGAAAAAAGCTGTGTTGTTTATGGAATGCCTCAAGCCATTGCTAATGCGGGGCTTTCGAGTGAAAGTTTAGCATTAAGCGATGTTGCAGCACGTATCAAGAGAGAGGTAGGTTGTGGATAAACTCTCAATATTTGGACTATTTGTAGCACTGGGTGCAATAGGTTTAGGTTACTCTTTAGAAGGCGGCGTTGTTTCTGCTTTATTTAATGGTCCTGCCCTTATTATTGTATTAGGCGGCACGCTTGGTGCTGTTATGTTGCAAACATCAGCAAGTACCTTTAAAAAAATGCTAAATATGAGCTCTTGGGTCTTTGTTGCGCCACAATATGATATTGAAGATGCAATAGAGCAAGTTAAGCGATGGTCTCATAAGGCACGTCAAGAAGGTTACTTAGCGCTTGAAAACGAAGCGCTAGCTCACCCAGATGCATATGCAGCAAAAGGTTTAAGCTTGCTTGTAGATGGCTGCTCAGAGCAAAAACTACGTGACACGCTTGAAATTGATTTACTGCTAGAACGCGATCGCTTGCTTGAAGCCGCACGTGTTTATGAAGCGATGGGGGGCTACAGTCCTACCATTGGTATTTTAGGTGCTGTGCTTGGTTTAATACAGGCAATGTCGTTTATTACCGATCCACAAATGCTTGGTGCAGGCGTTGCAACGGCATTTATCGCGACCATTTATGGTGTTGGTTTAGCTAATTTATTGTTTTTACCTATGGCAAATAAGTTAAAACAGCGTGTAGAGCAAAAAATGCTTTACCATGAAATGCTTGCCGAAGGTGTGATTGCGATAAGCGTTGGCGAAAGCCCAGTAAATATAGAATTAAAGCTTGAAGCCTACCGTGTAGAGCGTCCTAATTTAGTGGACGAATAACATGCTACGCCGACGACTTCGTCACTCTGCTCCTAAAAGTCAACATACAGAGCGTTGGCTTGTATCGTATGCCGATTACATGACCATTATGTTTGCTTTTTTTGTGGTGCTGTATGCGATAGCGATCAACAAAGAAGAACAATTTCAAATATTGTCAGACTCCCTTGAACACGTTTTTGATAAATCTGCCCGCCAGCACTCCCAGCAAGGTGAGGGCGTCAATGGTAATGGAATATTGACTGATAGAGTGACACCTGAACAAGAAGTTCTTTATGGTGAAAGTATTTTAAAAGAAGAACAAGGTCCAGAGTTACTCGACGGTCAAAGTGATACAAGTAACATACAACAAAAATATTTAGGAAAACCACTCGATAGCTTACTTGCTAAGCTGCAGTCAGCGCTCATTGATGAAATTCGTGATGGAGAAGCCAGTTTAGAGCTTAATCAAGATTGGCTGATTATAGAGCTAAGCTCAGGTATGTTATTTTCAAGTGGTAGCTCAGTTGCACACTCTAGGGCAAAGCAAGTCGTCAAAATTGTTAAAGATATTATTGCTCCAGTAGATAACTATATTAGGGTGCGTGGCTATACTGATGATGAAAGTATTCGCAATGAAATATTTCGCTCAAATTGGGAACTCTCGGTTGCTAGAGCAACATCTATTTTAGTAGAGTTGGAAGCATTAGGTATTAATTCTGCCAGAATGGCGATAGAAGGTTATGGTCAATATTCACCTTTTGTAAGTAACGATACAGAACAAGGGCGAGCAGAAAATCGTAAAGTTGTTATTGCACTTTCTAAGTATGGTTTACCGCCAATACAAGACATTAAAGGTGATGAACAAGCTGTTAAGCCAGTAGCGGAAGAGCCTGAAATTGAGCTCCCTTCAGATGACGATACAATAAAAATAATTCGTTTGCCTCATGGTGGTATTCGCATAACAACGCGCAATGAACAGTAATTAGGATGTAATGTGAAGATTTGGACTGTCGCAAATCAAAAAGGTGGTGTTGGTAAAACAACAACAGCAGTGAGCCTTGCTGGTATTTTAGCTTTGCAGGGTAAGCGTGTGTTGCTTATTGATACAGACCCTCATGCATCACTCACTTATTACTTTGGCATTGACTCAGAAGATTTGGAAGTCAGCGTATATGATATTTTTGCGCGTGGCACGAGCATGCAAAGTGAAGAGATACTGCAAGCTTTATGCCCATCAACACTTGAAAACCTAGATATTTTACCCGCAACAATGGCGATAGCCACGCTTGATAGAAGCATGGGTAATAAAACAGGTATGGGATTAATACTAAAAAAAGCGCTTGCAAAAATCAGTGAACATTACGATTATGCCATTTTAGATTGCCCCCCAGTTTTAGGGGTGTTAATGGTTAATGCGCTTGCAGCAAGTGAGCGAATTTTAGTGCCAGTGCAAACGGAATTTTTAGCACTGAAAGGGCTTGATAGAATGATGCGCACTATGGAATTAATGCAAACCTCTCAAGCGAAAGATTATCAATATACTATAATCCCTACTATGTATGATAAACGTACTAAAGCATCGTTAGAAGCATATAAAACACTGCAAAGTACGTATGGTGATAAAGTCTGGCCAGGTGTGATACCGGTAGATACTAAATTTAGAGATGCAAGCTTTGCGCAAAAAGTGCCTGTAGAGTATTGTCCTCGTTCGCGTGGTGTATACGCATATAAAGCACTGCTAGAATATTTAATTGAACAAGGTTAATGAATGAGTAAGCAATTATTTGCTAATGAAAAAGTAATGAAACAATACCTAGGGGCTTTGTTATGTGAAGACGAGCCTGTAGATAACCTTGAGCCAGTCGCAAAATTACTTGAGCAAATGCCACATGACTCGCAGCAAGAACATATTCATTTAAAACCAAAAGAACAGATAAAAGCGGCAGAAAAAATATTTGATCAAGACTTACTTAATTCTGAAATTAAGCCAATAGTTGAACCTATTTTTGAAGCCGAAAAAGTTAATAAAGCCATTGACGATGAAGTAATAGAGCCGATAAGTACGATTACAGAAGAACCAGAACCACAGATTATAACCACTAGCCAATCTGACTATTTTGATGGTGAATTTCAGGCATTATTTTTTGAAGTTGCTGGTTTAACATTGGCTGTGCCATTAAAAGCATTAGGCGGTATACATCAACTAGGTGAAGTAAATCATTTATTTGGTAAGCCAAAGTGGTTTAAAGGCGTTATGCTCAACAGAGAAGAAAAGCTTAATGTTGTTGATACTGCTCGTTGGGTAATGCCAGAAAAGTATGATGATAAATTAGAGGCGTCTTTAGATTATCAGTATTTAATTACCTTAGGTGATAGCCAGTGGGGCTTATTAGCTGAAAAGTTGATAAATAACATTACATTGAGTAAAGAAGATGTAAAATGGCGTACAAATAAAAGTAAGCGCCCATGGCTTGCTGGTGTTATAAAAGAAAAAATGTGTGCTTTAATAGATGTAGATAATTTAAATATATTATTAGAGAAAGGCTTAGATAGCCGTCAGTAGTAATGACCATTACGGGGTAATAGCATGAATCAAGATAAATTACTGTCAGCAAATAAAAACGCAGATAATAATGATGAAATTTTACAGTGGGTTACGTTTAAGCTAGAGGAAGAAACCTACGGCGTAAATGTAATGCAAGTACAAGAAATACTTCGTTATACAGAGATAGCCCCTGTACCAGGTGCACCTTCTTACGTTATTGGTATTATTAACTTACGCGGTAACGTTGTAACTGTTATTGATACTCGTGCACGTTTTGGTTTGTTAGCTGCTGATGCAACCGATAATTCTCGTATATTAATTATTGAAGCTGAAGAGCAAGTTATCGGCATTTTAGCCGACAGCGTATCTGAAGTCGTTTATTTACGCAGCTCTGAGATCGATAGTGCACCAAATGTTGGTACTGAAGAAAGTGCTAAGTTTATTCAAGGCGTTTGTAATCGTGATAATGAGCTACTGATTTTAGTCGATTTAAACAAGTTACTCAGCGATGATGAATGGGATGAGTTAAGCGATATATAAGCTTTACCAAATAAATTATGCTGTTACTTAGTATAGCCATATCAGCGTTAGCGGTAGGACTTATATCGCTTGCGCTAATAATTGCATTAAAAAACAAACAAGTGAATGAAGTTAATGCTGTATTACAGCAGCTTAAAGATAGCTCAGAGCAAACTCATATTTTGCGAAGTGAAATTTCAGAGCTTAGAACAGGGCTTTTAAGTATTGGTAAGCGAGTGCTTGAGGTTGAGCAACAAAATCAAGATTTAATACAACAACAAGCTGCGCAGAAATACGATGACCCTGATGCTAAAATTTACTCCCGTGCAGTAAAAATGGTTGAGTTAGGTGCGGACCTCGATGAGGTGATACGCGAATGCGAATTACCGCGAGCAGAAGCCGAATTACTATTTTCACTACATAAACAAAAAGGCGCTTAGCGCCTTTTTAGTTATAAGCGTGTAAATAATCTCACGCTTTAATATTTAACTTACCTTGAAAGTCTTGCCAGCCTGGCGGAAATTGACCTCTTAATACATACGAAAACGCAATAAGCTCTGCAATTACATAATAAAGCTCTTTAGGGATTTCTTCCCCTAAGCTTAAATGCGACAACGTTTTAGCAAGCGCTGCATCTTCGTGGATCATAATTCCTTTTAATTTTGCCGCTGCAATTATTTCGTCAGCTAACTCACCAAACCCTTTTACGCTTACAGTGGGGGTGTTGCCAGCTTCGTATAAAAGCCCAATGGCTGACTTATTAATAGGTGTATCACTCATTACTAAACCTTAATATTAATAATTGCATGAGATTTATAAAATGCCTGATTATTTGCATCGCCTCGCTTTAAGTTGAGCTCTCCAACCTGTAAACCATGCTTAGCTAGTTTGGATCTTAAATTATCTAAGTGAGGGTGAGCAATTGCGCTTACTTCTTGGCTTGAGGCTAATAGCTGGCAATCGAGTGCTTTATCCATTAACTCAGCGGTAATCTGTAACTGCCCAATCTGTGCATAATCAAAGTTTAACCTGACAAACCATACATTTTTATCTTCTAATTTATCTGCGCTTGGCTTTTTATACTGCCCCAATGTTATTTCTGTTTGGGCGGCCTCAGGCGGCAATTTCATTGGTAATAAAAATTGTGCAAGCGGGTTTGTGTCTGGTTGTTGATTTGGTGTTGAAACACTTACTTGGGTAAGTGTGTTTTTAACTTGTACGATTTCGCTAGCCAATGCTTGAACTTGAGCTTGCTGCAGTTGCTCAAGTATTTTTGCTCCCGCGTTTCCTGTTTTAAAAGTAGGTATGAGTACTTGTAAAAGTGCATCTAAGCCAGTTTGGTTATTAAAGTTTATCGGTGTTACTGATTGGCTAATTATAGGGGCTGCTAAAATACTCACTGCAACTTGTTCAAGTCCTTTAGTGAAGCTACTTTGTAGTATATCACCCGTTAATTGAGATGGTTGTAAGGTGGCTAATACTTCACGCCGTATGGTCGCAGGGTTAATATTATTACTTGAGACCATGCGATTAAATGCTTGGTTAATTAAGCGAGTTAAATCGGGCGTTTCTTTTGTTGCTCTATTTGTAATGTCAGTAATTTGACTACTTAAAAGCTGTTTGTTACCAGCTACTCTATCCGTAGGGATTGTGGTATCAGGAAGCTTTAATAGTGTGCTTAATAGCTTTGCTTCTATTGGTTGTAGCATTTGACTACGAGAGGCAATATTAGATAACGGCTCTGCTAATGGGAGCATGTTTTTAATCGAGGCTGAGTTTGCACTGTTTTGATTGTTGCCGTTTATTACTGGTTGCACTGAAGAGGTTATTTGCCCTTTAGTAACAATTTCACTTGTAGGCTTAATTAACGTATCAACTTTACTGTTAGTACTAATATTCAGAGCACTCAATTGACTCGCGTTTAAATTACTTGGCTTAGCGCTCGCCACTCCATTTTGAGTAATATTATTTGGCGTTGGCGTTGGCGTTGGCGTGTTAGCTGTTGTTATATTTGTAGATGATTGCCAAACACTAACACTTCCTTTTATTTGCTGAGTTAATTGTACAAGTGGCGGAAGTCTTGAAAAGTGCTCTGGTAAAGTATTGCTCGTATTACTATTTAACGCAGTACTTACATTTTGGGTAATGTTCACTCTATTTAACGGTGATACTGTTAATTGCATAACTAAGCTCGGCCTTTGTATCACAGATGATCCAGACGGCGGCATTAACTCAGATTTATTTGCTGCTGCAAAGGGCTTACTTTCAAAATATTTAACTGCATCATTAATTCGCGTTTTTAAATCACTAAAGCTATTTTGTAGCCACGACTTTATTGGGCTATCAGGTGTAAGCAGTGGGCTTGCTTTAATAGTGGATGCAGAAAAAGGTATTTCAGGAACACTGCTTTTTTGAGCTAAAAGTAACTCGTTAAACGGTTTAGAAAATGAGTTATTAAGCGTCACTTTTATATTATTAGTATCGGTTTTAATAAGTAATTTATCAGCCTGATTTATTAAATTTACCTTAATGGGCGTGCTAGGTAGCTCACTAACTTGTTGATTAGTAATAGGCGTCGTAAACGAACCTGTCTTTTGAGGATGAGTCAAAATAGCTAGTTTAGGTGTTGCTTGAAGTTGCGCACTAGGTAATAAGGCCACGAGTAATTTAGTAAGTTTAGTTTGGCTAAGTGGTTGCGTATGAATTGTATCTGCAAAGCGATTAATAACATTAAGCTGTGCGCCTTTGTTAGTCGTGCTAACAACTACTTTTAAAGGCTGCTCGGTTAAAAGTAACTGCGCTACGTCTTTATTTATGGCAATACTGGCGTTAAGTTTATCAATTACTAATTTTGGGGTAGGGGACATAACCACTTGTAAATCCATTGGTTTGCTTTGTACCTCAGTGCCCGTGCTTACATAATTTAATAAACGCTGTAATTGTACTGGTTGATTTAAAGTAAGGGTTGTAGTGTTTGGCGTGATGTTGAGCTGTTTGCCATCGGGACTAAGTTGTATGTTAGCACTGGCTATCTTTTGTAAATTTTGAGGTGCGCTTGTAGTGCCAAGTCTTAATGTTTGCCAATGTTTATCAATAAATACATCAAGCGTAATCGAGTCTTTCGAAAATTGAATGTTTTTAGCCGCAAGTACCTCATTAGGTAATTGCGATAACTCATTGGTTTGAGGGTTTGTCGATTGATTGATAACCAATGAATTAGATAATGTTATTTGCGTTGGCGTATTCATTATTTTAAATCAAGTTTTCTCTATTTTAAGTGAATCGATTTTAAAGCAATATTCGTATTACCCTATCATTATGGTAGACTAACGCCTAATTTTTGGCAGAGAGAATCGTCATCTTGTTACACATTAAGTCCGTCACCTGCATCAAGCAAGATCGTTGTTTGTTTGCGGATCTTAATTTTAGCCTTAATAGCGGTCAAATCATGCAATTAGCGGGTCCTAATGGGGCTGGTAAAACATCGCTATTGCGTATTATCGCAGGCTTTTCTGTGCCTGATGAAGGAGCTGTTTTATTTCAAGAACAGCCTATATCTAAGTATTACGAAGAGTATGCCAGAGAACTACTCTTTATAGGCCACAAAACAGGTGTAAATACTCAGCTTAGTGCAGTTGAAAATGTTCGTCATTGGTTACAAATTAATGGCTACATAAACCAGCCTGACTTGTATCCCATTTTAGCGCAACTTGGCCTTGTCGGACTTGAAGATGTACCGGTTAGAATGTTATCTGCTGGACAACAAAGACGTGTAGCTTTGGTCAGGCTTTGGTTAAGTGATGCTAAATTATGGGTACTTGATGAGCCATTTACCGCGCTTGATAAAAGCGGTGTTGCCTTTTTACAGCAGCGATTTACCGAGCACTTACTAAACGGTGGAGCTATTTTGTTAACGACCCACCAAGATTTAACGACCCATTTTAGTAACTTGCAAACGGTTACACTGGAGTATCGTCACTAATGACTCGTCAACATTCTTATTGGTTGCTATTTAGTGCGGTATTTACCAAAGATGTAAAACTTGCGTTTCGCCAGCGCGCTGAAATTGTAAATCCTATTTTGTTCTTCTTAATTGTAATTTCATTATTTCCGTTAGCAATCGGGCCTGAGCCTGGTTTACTAGCGAGAATGGCACCGGGAATTATTTGGGTTGCCGCATTACTCTCTACCATGTTGGGCTTGGATAAGCTGTTTAGAGATGATTTTAATGATGGCTCATTGGAGCAGTTAATTGCATCGTCTTACCCGTTATCGTTAACCGTACTTGCTAAAGTGGCTGCTCACTGGGTGGTAACAGGTTTGCCGCTTGTATTAATGACGCCGCTGTTTGCATTGTTGTTAAACCTAGAAAGTACGGCGTTAACAGCGACTGTTTTGACATTATTATTAGGCACTCCACTATTGAGCTTTATTGGCGCAATAGGCGCAGGGCTTACTGTGGGATTACAAAAAGGGGGGATTTTGATGAGTTTACTCGTATTGCCTTTGTATATTCCTGTTTTGATTTTTGCAACGTCGGCTATCGATACCAGCACCATGTCGCTGGATTATAGTGGGCAGCTTGCCATCCTTGGTGCAATGTTACTTATTGCTATTATTAGCGCACCAATTGCCATATCGTCAGCTTTAAAAGTGAGTGTAAGTTAATGTGGAAGTGGTTACATCCCTATGCTAAAGCAGAGCGTGCATACCAGTTATGCAATACGTTACTGCCTTATTTTGCCGTAGTTACTGTAGTTAGTATGATTGTTGGATGGGTATGGGGGCTTGGTTTTGCACCTGCCGATTACCAACAAAAAGACAGCTACCGTATCATTTTTATTCATGTTCCTTCTGCCATTTTGTCTATGGGGGCTTACTCATCAATGGCTATTGCAGCTGTTGTTGCGCTTGTATGGCAACTACGAAATGCCGAACTTGCCGTTATTGCTATAGCGCCTGTTGGTGCTTGTATTACTGCTATAGCGCTTATTACTGGCGCTGCATGGGGTAAACCTATGTGGGGGGCTTGGTGGGTATGGGATGCGCGTTTAACGTCTGAACTTATTTTATTATTTTTATATCTTGGCGTGCTTTCGCTTTACCATGCATTTGAAGATAAGAAGTCAGCAGGGCGTGCGGCTTCTATTTTAGCTATTGTGGGCGTAATCAATTTACCTATTATTCATTACTCAGTTGAGTGGTGGAATACGCTACACCAAGGCGCAAGCATTACAAAACTAGACACTAAAGCAATAGACCCAAGTATGTTTTGGCCACTTATGGTTAATATTTTAGCCTTTGCTGCTTTTGTAGGAACAGTGACTTTAATTCGTCTTAAAAATGAAATTTTACAACGCGAAAAGCACCGACCGTGGGTGCGTTTGTTGTTAAATAAGGGGTAATTATGCAGTTTGACTCTTTTTCTGATTTTATTGCAATGGGAGGCTATGGGTTTTATATCTGGCTTTCTTTTGGTACATGCGCTCTTATTTTACTCGGTATTTTAGTGAACTCTTTAAGAGATACCAAACGTATTATGGCTTCAGTTGAGCAACAAATAATACGTGAAGCGCGAATTAAAAAAGCTAAACAGGAACAAGCCTCATGAATCCAAGACGTAAAAAGCGCCTATTGGTAATTATTGCCGTACTGTTTGGTATTGGTGGATCAATTGGTTTAGTGCTTTATGCACTTCAAGAAAATATTAATCTTTTTTATACACCAAGCGAACTTATTGATGGCAAAGGGCCTAATAAAGAAAAACCATTCATTGGCCAAAAGCTACGTATTGGTGGCATGGTTGTACCAGGCACGGTTGAGCGTAATGAACAGAGCTTACAAGTAAGCTTTAAGCTAATTGATACAGGTCCATTAGTGACCGTGCGTTATCAAGGCATATTGCCAGACTTGTTTCGTGAGGGGCAAGGCATTGTAGCGCAGGGCGTATTAATCGAACCTAATGTTATTGAAGCATTTGAAGTGCTTGCAAAGCATGACGAAGAATATATGCCAGCAGAAGTTGCTGAGGCAGTTAAAGGTATTAAGCACGAAAAACCAAAATACAACTTAGATAGTGGTAATTAGCTATGATCCCAGAAATTGGTTATTTTTCTTTAACGCTTGCCATGGTGCTAAGCGTTTTACTGTGTATTTTTCCTCTTTGGGGCGCGCATACCGGTAATCTTCGATTAATGCGTGCAGCTCCCTCTTTAGCAATTGGGCAATTCGCTTTTGTTTTAATCTCTTTTGCAGCACTTATTTACGCCAGTGTAACGGATGATTTTACCGTATCGTATGTGGCATATCATTCAAGTAGTACGCTACCTTGGTATTACAAAATCACCTCTACATGGGGCGGCCATGAAGGCGCTATTTTACTGTGGTTAGTAATGCAAGCTGGTTGGACTGCCGTTGTTGCTGCGCGTTCTAAATCACTCCCTTGGGTGCTACGTGCTCGCGTATTGGGCGTACTTGGTTTTTTAGGTGTAGGTTTTATGATGTACACCTTACTACTTTCAAGCCCGTTTGAGCGCCTACTTCCTTATTTCCCGGTAGAAGGGCGTGATTTAAATCCGTTGCTTCAAGATCCGGGCATGATTATTCACCCGCCATTACTGTACATGGGTTATGTAGGGCTATCAGTTGCTTTCTCTTTTGCTATTGCTGCGCTATTAACTGGCAAGCTTGATAACACGTGGGCTAAATGGTCACGTCCGTGGACAATGACTGCGTGGGGCTTTTTAACACTAGGTATTACAATTGGTAGCTGGTGGGCATACTCAGAACTTGGCTGGGGTGGCTGGTGGTTTTGGGATCCAGTAGAAAACGCATCATTAATGCCATGGCTTGTTGCGACCGCATTACTGCACTCGTTAAGCGTAACTGAAAAACGCGGTGTGTTTAAATCGTGGACCGTATTACTTGCTATAGCAGCATTTTCATTGAGCTTATTAGGCACATTTATTGTGCGCTCGGGTATTATTGTATCGGTACATGCTTTTGCAACAGACCCTGATAGAGGCTTATTTATACTCGCCTTTTTAGGCATAGTTGTAGGTGGTGGCTTAGCGTTATATGCACTGCGTGTATCGCAAGTACATAGTGAAGGTCGATACAAGTTTGTATCACGCGAAGTGGCGTTATGGCTCAATAATATATTTTTAGTAGTTGCTACATTAATCGTATTGCTGGGTACTTTATTACCTATGGTTCATAAAGAAATGGGCTTGGGCAGTATTTCTATTGGCGAACCGTTTTTTAATAAGATGTTTGCAATAATTTTAGTGCCGTTTGCTATTTTGATGGGGATAGGGCCATTTTTACGCTGGAAGCAAAATAAATGGGCTTTCTTACAAAACAAAATATTAATGGGCGTATTAGCCAGTGTAGTGATTACCTGTGCTTGGTTGTTTTCAAGTTACGATTTAGTAAAACCACTTACGCTACTAGCCACTACGCTTGCGGTTTGGATTGCAATATCAACTGGGATCGACATTTATACTAAATCTGCTGTACACGGCACCTTAAAAGAAGGTTTAAAACGCTTAGGTGTAAGTTACTGGGCTATGGTGCTTGGGCATATTGGTATTTCGTTTGTTATTGCGGGTGTAACGCTTACATCGGCGTATTCAGTTGAGCGTGACGTATCGATGAAGCAAGGCGATACAGTTCAACTTAACGAGTATGAATACCGTTTTGATGGTGTTAAAACTATTCGCGGGCCGAACTACAGTGGTCATGCTGGTGTTGTATCGGTGCTTAAAAACAATGAGCTAGTAACACGCTTACATGCCGAAAAACGTAAGTATGATATTGGTATGCAGTTTATGACCGAGGCGGCCATAGATGCAGGCTTTACACGTGATTTATACTTAGCGTTAGGTGAGCAGTTGAGCCAAGGTGCATGGTCACTTCGCATTTATCATAAACCGTTTGTTCGTTGGATGTGGATTGGTGGTGTGCTTATTTCCCTAGCTGGATTTATGATTTTATTTGATAAACGCTACCGCACATCAACTAAAACAGCGCGTAGAGCTGCATCGGAGAATGTTTTATGAACCGTAAAATTTTAGCTATTGCGCCGCTTTTAGTATTTGCTTTTGTATGTGTATTTTTATACCAAGGCCTTTTTGCTAATCCTCGTGAAATTCAAACGGGTCGGTTAGGTCAAGAAATGCCAGCATTTAATCTACCTGATTTAATGCAAGACAATAAGCCGTGGACTAACGAGTCTTTAAAAGGCGAAGTTTACTTACTAAATGTATGGGGTACTTGGTGCCCAACATGTTTAGTTGAACTTGGTTATTTAACTAAGTTACGTGAGCAAGGCGTTAAAATTATTGGGCTTTATTACGTACAAGGTTACGACGCCGACTTTGATGGCCCTTTTGATATGCAATCACTTCGCACCGAAGTGAGCGATATGCTGCAACGTGCGGGTGACCCATATCAATTTAATATCTTGGATTTACATCGTACTTTGTCGTTGGATTTAGGTGTTTCGGGTGCGCCTGAAACATTTTTAGTCGATAAAAACGGCACTATTTTGTTGCATCACACGGGCGATATAAACCCGCGAGTATGGCGAGCTAAATTTGCGCCAATTATGCAGGAGCTTAAATAATGAAATGGTTACTACTTACGCTTAGCCTTTTTGTAAGCATCAGTGCGTTTGCAGAGCAAGATCGCTATCAATTTGATAACAACAAACAAGCGATATTGTTTGAAGAGCTAACTAAAGAGCTGCGCTGTCCTAAGTGTCAAAATCAAAACATTGCGGACTCTGACGCTGTTGTTGCTAAAGACTTGCGCGATAAAGTACTCGTATTGGTTAAAGAAGGTAAGAGCAAAGACGAAGTGATTGATTACATGATTGACCGCTTTGGCTATTTTGTTCATTACGACCCACCAGTTACACCAGCGACTTTAGTACTTTGGGTATTACCTGTATTAATTGTCATAGTCGGCTTTGGTTTTATTGTTATTCGCCAGCGAAAAGCATCAGTAAAACAAACGTGGAGCAGTGACGACGAAATGCTGTTAGCTAAGCTAATTGAACAAAATAAACGTCAGGAGCAAAGTTAAATGATTTTAATGTGGGCGTGTTTTGCTTTACTCACACTGGTTGCTCTTGGGTTTGTGATGTTGCCTTTTTTAAAAAAAGAGCGCGTTCAAACAATTACTCATAACGCCAATGCTGAGCTAATTAGCATTTATGAGCAGCGTTTAGTTGATTTACAAACCGATTTAGATAATCAGCGTATTGATACCGTAAATCATGCAGAATCAATTATTGAATTAAAACGCCGCTTATTGAATGAGTTATCACCAGAAAAATCACTAAACAGCAAAGGTAATAATCGTATTTTTGCTTTAACTGGTGGCGCATTTGTTCTTGCTCTAACAGGTGTTTTTTATGGTTTAACGGGTAGTCAGCAGCAAATTTCGGCTTGGCATGATGCAATGGATAATTTAGCTGATTACGGCGAGCGTGCTGTAATGCAAAAAGGTGAGCCGCTTAGCCAAAATGAGCTGCAGGCTTTTGCATTGGCACTTCGTACAAAGCTTAGCCGCTCAGGTGATGATGAAGTCGCTTGGATGCTACTTGGACGAGTTGCTATGTCGCTTAATGAATTTGACATGGCGCAGCAGTCATTTGATAAAGCACTACGTATGAATCCTGATAATATGCAGGTACTTATTAGTTATAGCCAAGTTTTATTATTAGAAGGCAGCGAAGCTAATATGACCCGTGCGGCAGGTATGCTCTCAAAAGTACTAAAAGTTGAGCCTACCAATTTAGATGCAATTTCGTTATTAGCACTCATTGCTTATGAACGTAAAGATTGGCCTCAAGCCAAAGCTGCATTTGAAGTTTTACTTGCTAGTATGGAAAAAAATGATTCTCGTTATAGCATGATCTCTGAGCGTATCGCTGATATAGAGAAGCAAATGCAAACGGAAGGCTCTGTTATGCCAGTTACTACAACGGGTGCTATTGCAGTTACAGTCGACATTGCAAAAGAGCTTATAGATAAACAGCCAAAAGACGGTATCTTGTTTATATTTGCAAAAGCAGCAAGTGGTTCGCCAATGCCATTAGCTGCTGTTAAACTCGCTAAATATTCATTTCCAATTACAGTTGAGTTGAGTGATAGTAGTGCAATGGTTGCAGGGCTTAACTTATCTAGTGCAGAAAATATTATTATTTCGGCGCGTATTTCTATAGATGACTCGGTTATGCCAAGTTCTGGTGAGCTAGAAGGTCATTCAGAGTCGTTAAAGCGTGAAAGTGTAAGTGACTACCAACTTCAAATTGATACATTAATACCTTAAGGACGTTAGATGTTAAAACACCGTTTTACTTTTTTATGTTTATTGATACTAGCCGGGTGTGCTCAAGTACCACAAAGCAAAGTAGATGACAGAGATCCGCTGCAAAGTATTAATCGTCCGTTATACGACTTTAATATGGATGTACTGGATGCTTATTTATTGCGCCCAGTTGCTGTAGGTTATGTTGAAGTAACGCCTGTACCGGTAAGAAACGGTATTGTTAATTTCACAGGTAATATTACGGCACCTGTGGATATGATTAATGCGGGTTTGCAAGGTAAGCCGGGTAATGCAAGTGTGAGCTTAGCGCGTTTTTTAGTTAACTCTACGGTTGGTATTTTTGGTATTTTTGATGTTGCCAGTTCACTTGGTCTTGAAATTGTAGATGAAGACTTTGGACAAACGTTGGGTGTCTGGGGCGTGGGTGATGGCGCTTATTTAATGCTACCTGGCATGGGTCCTACAACAGCACGTAACCTGACCGGTGATGTAGTCGACAACTTTGTATTGCCTGAAGTTGCGCTAACGACTCCACAAACTATTCTAGTGTTTGTTTTAAAAGCGGTAGAAGCTCGTGCATCATTAATACCTCAAGAAGGGCTATTAAATGATTCACTTGATCCGTACTTATTTGTAAAAGATATTTACTTTCAGCGTCAAATTTATGAGCTGTACGATGGCAACCCACCTATAAAAGAAGAGCCAGCTGATTTTGATGAAGACTTTTTAGAAAGTTTATAATTGAAAAGCCACTCACAAAAACGCCAGCTAAATGCTGGCGTTTTTATTTGCTGTTCATATATTTAACCTGAACTCTGGTTAATAAATCTATCTCGAGCAGTTATTTTCAGCGCTAACTACGTTGAATTTACTTGCAATAGGCCAACTATTGACGTGTAAGTTCGCCTTGTTTTCACTGAAAATCTCTGGCTAGAGAAAAATAAATTTAAATATCATTATGATTTAATATATTAGTAAATATCTTAACCAGAGTTCAGGTAGTTTATTTTTCGTTCACTACTAACTGCATTTGTTCATTAACCCAAGCTAGCGCTTCATGATAGGCATCGGGAACTTTTTCACCTAGATTTAGCTCTTTCGTTAGCTCGTTTGCAGCTGACCAGTTTGCTTGTTCGTAGTATTTAACTAAGTTTAAATATTTTGCTAGCAAGCCTTCATCGTTTAATAGCGCTGCTTTTATATCATTAGAAAGTGGAAGCTTTTTCATGACGCTTTCCATACTCTCATCTAAAATAGCATCCATTAGGGACATCATACCGGTTAAAAATGCCATGCCGGTATCTTTAAACTGCCCATGGGATATAGCGAGCAATTCAGCAAATCGAGCGCGCGTAAGCGATAGCCTAATTAGCTCTACAGGTTTATCTGCTGATACTTGTGCTGCAAACAGTAGTGACAATAGCTTTTTAATTTCATTGGCGCCAAGCACTATAAGAGCTTGCTTAATGGTACTTATTTCTGCGCGTCTTGCAAATGCGGCAGAATTTGAATACCTAAGTAATTTATAAGATAGGTTTACATCACGTTCAAACACATCAGTGATTTTCTTAAGATCCATATCAACACTTGATGTTTCGTAAAGTAATTCAGCTAATGCCATTTCTGATGGTGGTAGAGCCTTACTTTGTACCATTTCAGGTTTTGAGAAGAAAAATCCTTGGAAATAATCAAACCCAAGCTCTAAAGCTTGTTGGTAAATTTCATAGGTTTCTACTTTTTCGGCAAGTAACTTAATATGTGAGTGCGGTTTTAAATCGTTTAGAACCGTTTTTATTGTATCTATATCGGATGCTAAAAAGTCTATTTTAATAATATCAATAAATGGGTAAAAATGACGCCATACAGGTTGATGAATATAGTCATCAAGAGCAATAGTGTAACCTTTATCTTTTAAATCTTTAACGATAGCTAATAAACGCTTACCAGGCTGGATAGTTTCAAGTATTTCTACAACTATAGTGTCTTTACCTAGTAGTGTAGGGTAACCCTTTGATAGTGTTTCTAGGGTGAAGTTTATATAGGCAGGTTTATTGTCGGTTAAATCTTCTAAACCAAAATTAAACTGGCTACCCTCTATAAGTCGTGTTGTTGCTTCGTCACCATCTATATCGGGAAATACGTTATCAACGCCATCACGAAATAAAAGCTCATAACCGATAAGTTTTTTATCTCTATCTAAAATCGGTTGACGTGCAGCGTAAAAATACATAAACAGTTCCGTAAGAGTGATGTAATTGGGTATTGTATTAATATATGGCAAAAGATTCAAAATAGCATTACGTATATTTGCATGATTAATAAATTATCATTATAAATTAAGGTGTTTCTTCTATTTAATTTATTATATTTTACCAATTCGCTTTAAAATTATTCAACATGAGTATTTTTGTATCAGCTGGAAGCAACAAGTTGGAGATTTTATTGTTAGGCATGATATAGTCAGCGAGAATGGTTTTTATCCTAATAGTGTCTTTATTATAATATTTTAAGAGTCAATATTCGGATCAAGAGCCTGTTATTAATAATTATGCGGAGGCTAATTTGGAAACAGGAATGATTATTTCACTAGCATTATATTTTGTTGTAATGTTGGGTATCGGACTATATGCATATAAGCAATCTACTGGCGATGTATCAGGTTACATGTTAGGTGGACGAAATCTATCACCAAGTGTTGCTGCACTATCTGCAGGTGCATCTGACATGAGTGGCTGGATTTTAATGGGCCTACCTGGTGCGATGTTTGTTACTGGTTTTAGTAGTACATGGATAGCAATTGGTTTGGTGATTGGTGCTTGGTTAAATTACCTGTTAGTTGCACCTAGATTACGTGTGTACACTGAAAAAGCAAATGACTCTATAACAATCCCAGATTACTTCTCAAATCGCTTCAATGATAAGTCAAACTTATTACGTGTTGTATCAGCTGTTGTGATTATAGTCTTCTTTACTCTTTACACGTCATCTGGTGTTGTAGCCGGCGGAAAATTGTTTGAAAGCTCATTTGGTCTAAGTTATGAAGTGGGTTTATACATTACAACGGGTGTCGTTGTTTTATACACTTTGTTTGGTGGTTTTTTAGCGGTTAGCTTAACTGATTTCGTGCAAGGTTGTATTATGTTCATCGCACTGATTCTAGTGCCTACTGTTGCATACTCTTTACTTGAACAACCTCTGGAATCTACTTTACATAGTGTAAATCCAGATATGCTTAACTGGATTGGAGCAGGCTCTGCATTAGGTATTATTTCTGCAATGGCATGGGGTTTAGGTTATTTTGGTCAACCACATATCATCGTTCGTTTTATGTCGGTACGTAGTGTTAAGGATATGCCTAAAGCTCGCCGTATTGGTATGACATGGATGATTGTTGCTGCCCTTGGTGCTGTTGGTACTGGTATATTTGGTGCTGCTTATACTTATGAGAATAATATTGTAGTTGAAGATCCTGAAACGATTTTCCTAATTCTTTCTGAGTTATTGTTCCATCCACTTATTGCTGGCTTTTTACTAGCTGCAATTTTGGCTGCTATCATGAGTACTATCTCATCGCAATTGCTAGTAAGCTCAAGTTCATTGACTGAAGATTTATATAAAACATTTTTACGTAAAGATGCTAGCGACTTTGAATTAGTTACTGTTGGTCGAATTAGCGTTGCATTTGTTGCCCTGTTTGCAATTTATTTAGCGTACGATAGAGATAGCTCTATTTTAGACCTAGTAAGTAATGCATGGGCAGGCTTTGGTGCTGCTTTTGGACCACTTGTATTGTTTAGCCTTTATTGGAAACGTATGAATTTTGCTGGCGCCTTATCTGGTATGTTAGTAGGTGCGTTTACAGTGCTTGTTTGGATTTATGGTCCGTTTACTATTAATGGTGAAAGTTTAAGTAGCTTCATGTATGAAATAGTACCTGGCTTTATTTTAGCGAGTATCGCAATTGTTGTTGTTAGCTTAGTAACAAAAGAGCCAGAGCAAAATATCACTGCTTTATTTGATGAAGTAGAAAAAGAGCTTTAAATAGCAATTACTATTCATTTTAAAATGAGTAGTAAGTAATACCAATCCGCGATAATACTTAATCATTTTGCGGTGCTAAACGTGTTGCTACCGGCGTTAAAAAATTATCATTTAGAACAACTAAATATCAAATTTTTTGCCTAGCTATCAACACGTTTTTCCACCCTCAAAATAGATCACTTAATTAAGCGAATTGGTATAATAAAAAAGGGAGCAACTAAGTTGCTCCCTTTTTTATTTAGTTTGTCCCGTCCGAGGAGAGGACAATCTACGAGTTAACTTGCTTTTTTATCGTTGTTATCTTCAATTGACGCAACGTTATCTGACTTTTTACTTTTTGCTGGCGCTTTGGTAACAACTGGATCTTTGCCGCCCTTTAATATGGTCATAAAGTCATCTTTGCTTTTCGCTATTTCTAAAGCAAGTGATTCAATTTGTTGCTCACTAAGCGGTACGTCTACCTTTTCTAGCATTAGCTCAAGTGATTCTGCTATATCGAGCATCTTGTCATAAGCATCAGCTTCTTTTTTGGTAGTAAACGTCATACGCTCGACTCCGTTTCGTTCTACAACATATTTAACAACAACAGCCATGATTTCTCCTGCAAAATTGCTTGGCACCGTGGTTTGTAAAAACCATTAGATTACTGTTTTTATGTACAGTAATGGTTTGGGCGTGAATTTGCAAGCGCGAAGTATTAATTTTAGGTGTCTTAAATTTGACAAAAAACGGTAACTTTACTTTAGTTAAGCAATCACTTTGTTGTACCAGCTGCATTTTCAGGATTTCGGATCATAGTGATAATGCGTTTAGGTACACTTTAAGTGATGAGCATTTCAGTTCCTTACTTTTTGGTTTTCCTGAGCAACATTCAAAATTAAGAAAAGAAGAATAGGGACAAGTTTGATGAAAACGTTAAAAAATTTATTCATAATAAGCTTATTATGCTTACTACCTGCAACTACCGTATATGCACAACTATCGGAAGTAACTAAGCAAATGCCTCAAGTTGAGACAATTAGTATAAATAATGCTGATGCAGATATGCTTGCTAAGCTACCGGGTATAGGTAAGAAAAAAGCGCAGGCAATTGTGGATTATCGTGAAGAAAACGGCGAATTTAAAAGTGTCAGTGATTTATCGCAAGTTAAAGGAATTGGCAGGGCAAGAGCATGAAAAAACACTATAAATTCAATACCTTTTCAAGATAAGCTATACTGCGCATCGCTTTCTTCTGCTTTGCTGGCATACCTTTACTAAAACTGGTTTCTGCCTTTAATTGATTAAAGGCGATAT
>NZ_JADYXK010000020.1:0-82243 GCF_015864275.1 Pseudoalteromonas sp. NZS11_1 | reverse complement strand
TTTGCTATGTCTAAACCAATTGTTGTAATCTTCATTTTGGTCTTCTCCCTTTGATTATTGTAACCACTTTAATCATGGCACATAGATGCCGTATAGGGAGGAGACCATTACATCAGGTTAGCTAGTTAAAGTGTGTAACTAAAACTTAGTTTTGCATTACGCTCTTCGCCTGGCATACCACCTAAAAACATTGCTTTTGAGTAATATTTTTTGTTAAACAAATTATTTAAGTTTAACTGCATATGCCATTTATCAGTTGTATACGATACCGCTGTATCGTAAGTCGTGTAACTTGGTACGTAACCATCAGGAATCGAGAACGAACTTGAATTAGTACTTCTGTTATCTACAAACGTAATACCACCACTTATATTTACAGCTTCAGGTAAGTTAAACATATCCGCGTAGTAGGTTACCCACGTACTTGCTGTTACGTAAGGCACACCTTTTTGGCGTGTATCATAACTGCTGCTATTAGGATTACTTTTGTCACGTGCATCTTGATAAATACCGTTTACGTTTACTTTCCATTTATCATTTAAGTAAGCGTTTAAATCAAGTTCAATACCTGTTGTTTCTTCTTTACCATCATAATAGCTTTCAGGTACATTTGAGCCTGATGTTAAAGCGTCATAAAGCGGATTTGCGTATTCTAAATTAGTACGAGAGCTTTCAAATATAACAATAGAAGCCAGTAGTTGATCATCAAACGCTTTAAATCTAAAACCTAAATCGTTACTTATTGATTCAGAATCTTCTCTGTCTGCTTCATTACCCGCCACTGAGCCTAATACACTGTACGCTGTACGACCTTTTGAATGATTTACAAATACCGATAAATCTTCAGATGGCTGGTACGTGGCACCCAGGTTATACGTTAAGCCAGAATCTGATGTACTCGCTTCAGGTGTTGGCTCTGCGCGGCTTGAGCTATAGCGCTCATCTACACCAAAGTGCTCGTAAGTTTGCTCAATGCGGTTATATGCTACACCAATACGCGTTGTAAGCTCTTCAGTAAGGTAACCAACATGTTGAATGCCTAAACCCCATGCTTGTACTTTTTTATTGTAGTCGCTGGTTTTAAGTGGATCGAAGTCATCAAAGCTGCCAGATGGCCAATTTGGTTCTCTTATATCGTAAATATACGGTAATGATCCTTGATACGTTACATTGCCAGCATCGTTTGTGAGTAAGTAATCTTGATCCCATATTGAGAATTGTTTAAAACGAATATCTCTATCTTCGTAGTTTGCGTTAACAAGTAATTCGTTATCTACGTCGCCTAGCATAAAGTCATAACGTAAATCTAAAAAGTACTGCCATGATTTTTCATCTGCTTCTACTTGGCGGTATTCTTGGCGGCGTGCTGCATACGGATAAAGTACACCGTCTTCAACTAACGGAGCACGTGGGTCATTATTTATAATTCCATCACGAGTAGAATAAACGTAGTTATAAGCACCTGTTTGGCGCGCAAAACTTGATGTGTAGTTACGGTACTGTAGCTGCTGGTTTAAAAACAAATCGTCAGTAATGTAATAGTTATGCGTTAATTTGAAACGCAGTTCTTCACCTTCGTTAGCATCAGCCATTGGTGAAATAATACCATTTGTGCCAAAGCTATAAGGTGTTAATCCATCAGATGCAGATAGCGAATTAGCAAGTTGGTTGCGTTGTGCATCACTTAACTGTACGCCGCTTCCTGTCGGATCGTTTACTAAATCGGCACCGGTTACTTCACCCGCACTTAAACCATTTGCAGTTTCTGCATTGTAAATACGAATAGGGTGACCAATAGAATCAACCGCTATTTCATCTTTTATATAGGCTGCAGAAAGCATGATGTTTTGTCTGTCGTTTAGCACGTATTTAAGCGAGGTATAAATTTCGTCGCGATCTTCTTTTAAATCGCGAAAGCCGTCACTTGACGCTGTTTTAGCCATTACACGATAGGCCAAGTCATCTGTTATAGCGTTAGTGCTATCAAACGATAATGAATAGCTATCCCACTGGCCAAGCTCAGCCGATACTTTGTGTTTTTCTTCAAACTCTGGCTTTTTCTCAATTAGGTTAATTACGCCACCCGCACTACCAATGCCATATAAACCTGTTGCAGGGCCTTTTAAAACCTCAACAGATTCAACATTTGTAAGTGAACGAGTTGGGTTAAATGTATTACCTAGGCCTGCACCACCATACATACCATCGTAGGTGTAGTTTGCATCTAAACCACGAATTACTAAGTTATCACCAATACCGTAGTTATTACCTGCTTGTGTTAAACCACTTACGTTTCTAACTAAATCTTGTAGGCTATCTACACCTTGAGATTCAATAAGTTCACGGTCAATAATAACAACCGGTGCAGGTGTTTCCATTAAAGACATGTCTGATTTAGTAGCAAGACCTGAGCTCATCACCACGCGGTTTTGTTTTTCGTATACGCTGATGCGTTCAATATCAGCATCAACTTGTGTATTTTGAGCAAATGCCATATTTGCATTTAAACAAGCAAGAGTAATAAGAGAGTACTTAAACGTTTTCATAGAGTGATAACTATTCGCGTTATTAAATTTGCGCGAATGATAATGGTTATTGTTTTTAAAGTGAATAGAAAGTTCATTTTATTTAATTAAATAAAACTGTTCGGATAATTAATAAACAAAACCAAGCCTAATAAAGGTACGGTGTACCTTTTATAGGATATTTGAGATGGCTGAGGGGTTTATTAAGGCTAAGTAAGCTCAGCCTTAATAGCGTGTATTTACAATTGGTTTTTATAAACAACACCTGCTTTCATAACAAAGGGTACTGACTCTAAGGTTTTAATGTTTTTAAGAGGGTTTGCTTTTACAGCAATTATATCAGCTGCAAATCCGGTTTTAATTTGTCCTAACTGAGTATCCATTTTTAATAACTTAGCGCTATTAATAGTGGATGCTTGAATGGCTTGTAGTTCTGTCATGCCAAATTCAACCATGCGGCTAAACTGTTTTGCATTATCTCCGTGCGGGTAAATTGCTGCATCTGTTCCAAAGACCATTTTCACACCCGCTTTTACAGCACGGCTAAAGCTATCACGTTGCCTTTTTGATACTTGGCGTTCTTTATTTAGATTTTCTTCGTCAACACCATTTTGCTCGCCATAAGTTAAAGTGTATTCGGTGTTATAAATATCCATAGAAAGCCAAGTTCCATGCTCTTTGGCAAGGGCTATGGCTTCGTCATCTAAAAAGCTGGCATGCTCTACGCTATCAACACCTGCTTTAATGGCTGTTTTAATTCCGCTTGTACCGTGTGCATGAGCTGCAACAGGTAAATCTCGCATATGGGCTTCATCAACGATGGCTTTCATTTCTTCAAAAGAATACTGCTGTGCACCTACTTTAGTCCCTTTTGAAAATACGCCACCTGTGGCGCAAAACTTAATAGCATTTGCCCCGTATTTAATGTTTTCGCGTACTTTTATACGCGCAGCCCATGGGCCGTCAGCGACACCACTTGAAGTATATTTAAGCTCAGGAGGAAGTCGGTTGTTATCACAGTGCCCGCCAGTAATTCCAAGTGATGGCCCCGCAGCCCAAATACGAGGGCCAACTATGTCACCCGCATTTATACCGTCACGTACCGCTATAACGCTGTAACCTTCAGCGCCAACATTACGTACTGTTGTAAATCCGGCTTCTAAGGTTTTTTTAGCAAAATAAGCGGCTTTAATCGCCATACGCGGTACTGACTGGCCTAAACGTTCACTGCGTGGAACCGTAGGATCGCTTGTTAAATGCACATGCATATCCATTAAACCTGGCATAAGGGTTAAATCAAGTAGTTGAATATGTTCATCATCTTTAGTCAGCGTTGGTTTTTTATTTTGTTCAATGTTTGTAATTACGCCATCATCAATAGTAATCAAGGGCAATTTAATGAGCATGCCATCTTCAACATTAACCATGGCTTTAGCCGATAGGTATGTAACGGCATGGGCATTAAAAGTAGTTAAACACAGTAAGGCTATAGAGGTGCTGAGTAGTTGTTTTTTCATTTTATTTTTCTTTTAAATCATATTTGAATTAATAGAAATGTAACAAGCTCAGATAAAAGTGCAAATTTAATACGATGAAAGCAATTTATCGTAATTACTTTATTAAGCACGGTTTAATGCGCATAATCAAAAAACGATATTAAAAAGGATTATCATGAAATCAATTAAATTAGCATTAGTTGCCAGTGGCGTTATGTTTGCTTTAAGTGGCTGTATGAATACTGAGCTTAGTACACACACTAATACCAGTTCGCAGTTAAACACCGTTAACGCATCGGCAGGTATTGTTTCAGAGCTTTCAGCAGAGCAACAACTCGATGTACTTGTTGCACAGTATTACGATGAATCGCTTACATATAGCCCTATCAGCGCAACGTACAATGGTCGTAACGAGTTTAACGATCAATTCACGCCTGTAATTTCAAAAGAAAATAGAGCTAAAAAAGCGGCTTTTTATAAAAAATATCAACAGCGCTTAAACTTTATAGATAAAGCACAGTTAACAGGGCAGTCGCTTTTAAGTTTTGAAATATTAGAGCGCGACCTTGCACTTAAATTAGAAGGCATGCAGTTTCCTGATTATTTACTACCAATTAACCAAATGGCGGGTGCGCATAACACCTTTGCAGGTTTTGGTTCAGGTCAAAGTGCCCAGCCGTTTAATAGCGTTGAAGATTACACGGCTTTTATCTCGCGTAGCGAAGGTTTTGTAAAGTGGCTAGCTAGTGTAGAGCGCTCAATGGGACAAGGCATTAAACTAGGTATTACGTTACCAAAACCACTTGCTGAAAAACTGCAGCCACAATTTGCAGCTCATGTAGTTAAAAATGCCGAAGATTCACTGTTTTGGGGACCAATTAAAAAATTACCAGAATCGTTTAGCGCACAGCAAAAGCAAAAAATTACAGCGCAGTATCGTCAATTGATTATGCAGCACTTAGTACCGGCTTATAAAAGCATGAGTGACTTTTTAGCTAATCAGTATATTCCTAATAGCCGAGAAAGCGTTGGTTATAGTGACTTACCAAACGGTAAAGCATGGTACGAATACCAAATTAAGAAAAACACGACGCTTAGCTTATCTGCAGATGAAATTCATGACATTGGTTTAAGTGAAGTGTCGCGTATTTTAAGCGAAATGAAAAAAGTAAAAGAAACCGTAGGCTTTAAAGGTGAGTTATCTGAATTTTTTGACCATTTACGCGATTCAGATGAATTTTACTATGACACGCCTGAGGAGTTAATTGCGGCATATGAAAATGTAAAGGAAAAAATTGATGCACGTGTACCTTTGTTATTCGATATAGCGCCAAAAGCACCTTACGTGGTAAAGCCTGTAGAAGCATACCGAGCGCAGTCTGCAGCAGGGGCTTCTTATTCATCTCCTGCACCTGACGGTTCTCGCCCCGGTATTTTTTATATTAATACGTTCAACTTAAAAGCGCAGCCTAAGTTTTTGCTCGAAACTTTATCAATTCACGAAGCAGCCCCAGGTCATCACTTTCAAATAGCACTTCAACAAGAAATAGAAGGCTTACCTGATTTTCGTAAATTTGGTGGTTATACCGTATTTGCTGAGGGATGGGCGCTTTACGCAGAAAGTTTAGGGAAAGAATTAGGTTTATTTACCGACCCTTACATGTGGTACGGACGCTTATCAGATGAACAGTTACGTGCAATGCGTTTAGTGCTTGATACCGGTTTTCATGCAAAAGGATGGACACGCCAGCAAGGTATAGACTATATGCTTACTAATTCATCGATGGCTAAAAGTGATGTAATTGCAGAGGTTGAACGTTATATTGCATGGCCAGGACAAGCGCTTTCTTACAAGTTAGGGCAATTTAAAATTCAAGAATTACGTGATTTTTCTAAAAAACAACTCGGTGATAAATTTGATATTAAAGCATTCCATACGCAAATATTAATTGATGGCGCATTGCCAATGCCAATCCTTGAGGAAAAAATTAAGCGTTGGGTTAAATCTCAAAAGTAATTTGTAGCGTAAAGCCAGTACTTTGAAAGGGTATTGGCTTTGCGCCATTTACAGCAATACGGTAGAATGCGCGCTCTTTAGGGGGCACGAGTAATCTATGTTTGATCAACAATTAGCAAATACACAATTTTGGCTTAAAAAAAGCTTAAGCGACATGAGTCAAAACGAATGGGAAGCCATTTGCGATGGATGCGGAAAATGTTGTTTAAATACGTTTATTGATAGCGAAGATGAAGACGAATTTACCGCCACCGATCAGTTACGCGAAGGTGAGCAATTAATATTTACTAATATTGTGTGCCAGTATCTTGATAACAACACCTGTGGTTGTAGTGAATACGAAAACCGCCAAACGCTTGTTCCTTCTTGTGTAAAACTCACAAAAGAAAACCTTAAAGATATCTTTTTTATGCCACAAAGCTGCAGTTACCGTCGTTTACATGAAGGCCGAGGTTTAGCCTCTTGGCACCCGCTATTAAATAGTGGCGATAAAACCAAAATGCATGAGCTAGGTATTTCTGTAAAAGACAAAACAGTAAAAGATTGCGATGTAAAGCTCGACGACTTTGATTTGTACATTGCAGAGTGGCCAACAAAGGACGCTGATTAATGAATAAGTTAAAAGCGAGTATTGGTTTAATTAACCCCAAAAGCCCGACTAATGTTGGTGGTGTACTGCGTGCAGCAGGTTGTTACGATGCCAAACAGGTGTTTTTTACAGGTAATCGTTACTTAAACGCTAAAAAGTTTCATACCGATACTAAGAACGCACTTGAGCGTATCCCTTTAACTGAAACCAATAGTTTAGAAGCGGTAAAACCAGAGGGCGCAACCGTTGTTGTTATTGAGCTTATTGAAGGTGCAACACCTTTACCTGAGTTTAAGCATCCTGAAAATGCGTTTTATGTTTTTGGCCCCGAAGATGGCTCTGTACCAAAAGACGTTTTAAAGTGGTGTGATGAAGTGGTATATATTCCAACTATTGGCTGCATGAACTTAGCGGCTACTTGTAATGTGGTTTTGTACGATCGCTTAGCTAAATTAGGCGGCGTTGAGAGCAACGATACAACAATTATAAGCTCACGTGATACAAATAATAAAATGAAATGGCAAAAAGCATCTGATTAATCGAGGTTTATTTGTGCAAAAATGTTAGTTTTGGCTAAGCTTAAAAACATTATAAATCATAAATAGATACTAAAATGCGCTGGTTTTATTTTATATTATTACTGACAAGTAGTAATTGTTTTGCTGAAACATCAGTTGAGTATTATCAAAATGGTACTCAACATGTTTTAACTGGACATTACCACAAATCAGGAGTGCTCTATGAAGCGAAAAACCCCAAACAAACACTCCATTTAGCCACACTCGATTGGCCTCCTTATATTGGTAATAATTTATGTAATAAAGGCTGGGTTTATCAATTTTCAATAGCTCTATTAAATAGTAAGGGCTACAGCGTATATATAGAATTTTTGCCTTGGGCAAGAGCTGTACGAAATGTAGAGCTAGGCAAAGCTGATATATTAATGCCTGAATATTTTATAGAAGATACAGCCCCCTCCGATTATGTTAATGGTAAAACACGTCGAGAATTACTCGGTTTATCAAATTCGTTTAAAGGTGGCGAAATTGCATTTTTAAAAAGGAAAGGCGATTCAGACCGTTTCACTGGAAACTTAAAATCGCTTAAAGGGCAAAAGATTGGTGTTGTTCGAGGGTATCAAAATACGCCTGAGTTTGATGCTATGATGGACAATGCTGAGTTTGAAGTTATTACCTCTGTTGATGATTTACAACTTGTTCAGCTTCTGGTTGCTAAACGTGTTGATTTGATTATAGGCGACCCTCAAGCTCTTAAATTCTCAGTGACTTACTCTTCTTTAACTAAACCTGTAAAACAATCTTTGCTTTCTTCCATTGAGCAAGAGAGCATTTCTTTGCAATACAACCCTTTATATTTTGCTATTAGTAAGCTTACACCTAAATGGCTTTTAGTCTTAGATGACATAAACGAAGGGCTTTATCAGTTTCATAATAGTGGCGAGATAGACCGTATTATCAATACGACCAATACTCAATGCAAACCATAAAGTTGGAACGTTCCTTTGTTGCGCTGACTAATTTATATATAAACATGTAGAATCGTTTTCAACTTGTTAATGGAGTGAAAACGACGTGAGTGAAATAAATACTAATCAATCATTCGCGGTCAACGAACAGCCAAATAAAAATTACCTGTTTCCACTGACTGCAATGACGACCCTATTTTTTTTATGGGGTTTTATTACTGTTTTAAACGATGTACTAATACCACGATTAAAAGGCGTATTTGATTTAAGCTTTTTTGAAGCGATGCTAGTACAGTTTTGCTTTTTTGGTGCTTATTTTATTGTTTCTATCCCTGCGGGTATTTTAGTTAAGCAGTTTGGTTACAAAAAAGGGATTTTAACCGGTTTAATTGTGGCTTCAATTGGCTGTATGTTGTTTTACCCTGCTGTTGTAGTACATGAGTATTGGCTATTTTTAGGCGCTTTATTTGTGCTTGCCGCTGGTGTAACGGTACTTCAGGTTTCTGCTAATCCTTATGTTGCTGCTCTTGGGAGCGAAAAAACAGCTTCTTCTCGTTTAAATTTGGCACAGGCACTTAATGCGCTTGGTACTACTGTTGGGCCTTATGTAGGTGGTTTATTATTTTTTGGTACAGCAGGTAGTCTAGCCGCTTCTGCAGCAACTGCTGAGTCCGTAAAAGTGCCTTATTTAATGCTTGCTGGTGCCTTATTACTTATCGCTATTATATTTGCCTTTATAAAGCTTCCAGAAATTGAAGCCCATAAAGAGGAAAATAATGCTGCAGTAGAATCTCGTTCATTAACTCAAGCACCGCACTTAACGATGGGTGTACTTGCTATATTTAGTTATGTAGGCGGGGAGGTTGCCATTGGCAGCTTTCTAGTTAACTACTTTGGTGAGGCGCACATAGCAGGACTTGAAGAGCATACTGCGGCTGCACTTATTAGTTATTACTGGGGCGGGGCAATGGTAGGGCGTTTTATTGGCTCTGTATTATTACAAAAAATAGCGCCTTCTAAGGCGATCGCATTTAATGCATTTAGTATTATTGCGCTATTGCTGATCACCATTTTTACTCAAGGTGACGTCGCTTTATATTCAGTATTGGCAATTGGTTTATTTAACTCAATTATGTTCCCGACTATATTTTCGGTTGCTATCGAGCGACTAGGATCATTGACCAGTAAGGGTTCTGGTTGGTTATGCTTAGCTATTGTAGGGGGTGCACTTGTACCATTACTGCAAGGGTTTATAGCTGACACAGTAAATATACAGCAAAGCTTTTTTGTTCCAATGCTATGTTATGTATTTATTGCATGGTACGGATTAAATGTTGTTCGCTTAGCAAATAAGTGGAAATAACAGACTATACAAGAGTGACTGAATACGTATTCAGTCACTTATAAAGCTATATTTAATAGGAACGTTCCATAAGTAATTAATACGAGTCATAACTTATTTCAATATTAGTCAGTTACCCCCTACAGCCTTTTGTTTTTTAATCCTTTATCCTTATTTTTATCTAATAACCTAGTCACAAGCCTTATTTATTAGGACATTTAGCTAAATTTTTGCTAAAACTGTATGGATAATAAAGATAAATAATAAAAAGGATGTATATGCTTAACTCGTTGAAATTTACTTCCAAAGTGACTATTGCAGCCTCTTTAATTTTGGTTTTGGTGCTAGGGTTATTTACTTTTAATAACTACATTGCGATGCGCAAGCAAACCGAGCAGCAGTTAAGCCTAGTATTACAACAAAATTCCGAATCTGTTTCACAAAATATAGCGAGTTGGTTAAATGCAAAGTTGGCGATTGTTATATCAATTGCTAAAACCCATAAAGCTAATGATTCTAAAGCACTCACCCTTTCACAATTAAATACTGCAGAGCTTGCCGGAAGCTTTAAAAATACGTATATAGGTAAATCCAGCGGCACGTTTATATTAAACGATCAATCAGTTGTTTTACCTGCTGATTTTGATGCGACCTCTCGCCCTTGGTATAAATTAGTCGAAAACAAATCAAATACCGCATTTACAACTCCCTATATTGATGTGACAACTAACGAGCTTACAATTTCAGCGGTAGTACCCATGCTACAAAATGGCCAGTTTAGCGGCGTTGCAGGTGCCGATATTGATATGCAAACCGTGACTAAAATTATTAACGATATTGATTTTTTAGGTCTCGGTTATGGTTTTTTACTCGATAACAAAGGTCAAGTGTTAAGCCATCCTAATGCTAAGTTAAACTTAAAAAATACATCAGACATTTTTGGTACTAATACGCCCTTGCAAAGTGAGTTTACCCAATACGAGATAAACGGAGAGTCTAAGCTTATCTCGTTTACAAAAATTAGTGGTATTGAAAACGTAGATTGGTACCTAGGTGTTGTCATAGATAAAGATAAAGCGTATGTCAGCGTTTCTAACTTTGGCCAAACTGCGGCTGTTTTTATGGTGATAGGGATCATTACTATCATTATTATGATGCAGCTTTTATTACGCTATTTAATGCAGCCTATGAACCGCTTAAATGATGCCATTAAAGATATAGCACAAGGCGAAGGCGATTTAACAAGGCGCTTAACCGTTGAAAATGATGATGAGTTTGGCGACTTAAGCCATTCATTTAATATTTTCATCGAAAAAATTCAGCATTCAATAGAGCAAGTAAAAGAGTCCACAGAGCAATTAGATACAGCAATTGAGAGCTTGGTATCACAAACACATTCATCGCTGTCTATGTATGATGATCAAAGTAAACGAACCGATAGTGTTGCAGCGGCTATTAACCAGTTTTCAGCTACATCAATGGATATTTCAAATAATGCAGAGAGTGCATCGCAGCTTGCTAAAAATGCAGATGAGCACTCAACACAAAACCAAGAAGCATTAAGTCACAGTGTTACAACCATCCACCAGCTTTCAGCTAATATGGAGAAAGCTCAGCAAACTATAAACAGTTTAAATACGCACACAGCCAGTATTGGGCAAGTGCTTGAAGTTATTAAAGGTGTAAGCGAGCAAACTAATCTATTGGCACTAAATGCAGCAATAGAAGCCGCTAGAGCAGGAGAGGCAGGACGCGGTTTTGCCGTTGTAGCAGATGAAGTACGCCAATTAGCACACCGCACTCAACAATCAACGCAAGAAATTGAAGACACGGTGAGCCAGTTACAAAAAGGCTCAAACCTTGCTGTAGAGCTTATGAAAACAAGCCTTCAAGACAGTGAAAAAAGCGTACAACAAGCAGATGCCGTCGGCAATTTAATGAGTCATGTTATACAAGCTATTAAGCAAATTAACGATGCAAATCATTCTGTGGCCAGTGCAACCGATGAGCAAAACCAAGTTGTTAAGTTATTAGATACTGATATTCAAACAATTAGTGCGCTTTCTATACAAGGCAAGGCTAACTTAAATGACACACTTAACGAATGTACCAAACTAAAACAGCAGTTTAGTGCCTTAGAAAATATGGTTCAAAAGTTTAAAGTATAAAATTAATGACTAAAAAAAATGTAAATAAACCAAACTGGCTCAGTCTAATAAATATCGACAGTGTTTATAGCTCAGACATGCAACGCAAAGCGTTTTCTTTATTTACCATGATTGGGATATCAATTGTGGTGATTGCTGTATTAGTGTTTTTGAATTATAAGGTTTACTCACCGATACTCACTGCTTCATTAATTATCGTTAACATTACAAATATAAGCTGTTCTATCTACTTTATAAGAACGGGTAATCTTCAAGTAGTGGCATTAATAAGTATGAGCATTGTGTGCATGATGTTTGTTGCACTTGTTTATACCGGTGGTAAAGACAACACCGCGCTATATTGGCTAATGTTTTATCCTGTAGTGACGTTTGCATCTTTAGGGGTCAGATTAGGTGCTTGGTTAGGTTTTACTTTACTGTTTTCTTGTATTGTTATTTTATACGGCCCTGATTTTGGTCAAGTTAGCTATGGCAATGTAGAAAAAACACGATTTATAGCGTCCTTTTCTATGGTGTTTTTATTCTCATTTATTGGTGAGTATTTTAGGCATAAAAGCCACATGGCTATTGCCGATATTACGCTCGAGCAAAAACAAGATGCTTATACCGACCCCCTTACTGGTATAGCAAACAGACGTTTTATTACCTCTCATTTTTTAAAGCTTGCCCAAACACGCCCAGAGCAGTACTTACCTTTTTCAATTTTGTTAATTGATTTAGATAACTTCAAATCTTTAAACGATACGCATGGTCACGATTTTGGTGATACGGTATTGATTGAATTTACCAAGCTCCTTGAATCTCAGTTTTTGGCAACTGCGTTAAAGGCCCGTTATGGCGGTGAGGAGTTTGTTGTTATTTTACCGCAGGTTACTGTTTCTACAGCCACTGTAATAGCAAACAAATTTCGAGAGGCTGTTGCAGGGCACGTTATATTTACTGATGACAAGCAGCGTATTTCAATCACCTGTAGTATTGGTATTTCCCAAGTAAATAAAGTAACTGATTATGATGATTCGTTAAAACAAGCTGATGAAGCTCTTTATAGTGCGAAGGCTGCTGGTCGTAATAGTGTCGTCTCGAACTAGTTGAAGGATTAATATGTCTCAAAGTAAATTAATATATGTTCATGACCCAATGTGTAGCTGGTGTTGGGGTTACTCACCAACCTGGCTTAAGCTAAAATCAGAGCTTGCTGGTAAAGTGGCAATAGAATATAGAGTAGGTGGCCTAGCACCTGATAGCCAAGACCCAATGCCACAAAATATGAAAGAGATGCTTGAGCGTACTTGGCATAAAATTTCAGCGCAGTTAGGTACGCAATTTAATTATAACTTTTGGCGTAATTGCCAGCCAAGGCGTTCAACGTATCACGCATGTAGAGCCGCACTTATAGCGCGTAAAGCGGATAAAGAAGCTCAAATGGTGGCTGCAATTCAACATGCTTATTACCTAAATGCGCAAAACCCGTCAGATGAAAGTACATTAATTAGTTTGGCTGAAAAAATTGGCTTAGATAAAAATGAGTTTACCGCGCAGCTAACGTCAAGCGAGCTTAATGATGAATTTAATGCTGAGTTATCCTTTGTTCGTACACTACCAATCCAAGGTTTTCCCTCACTAGTGCTTATAAAAGACAATAAAGCACACCCAATAGAAATTAATTATACCGATTGGCACTATTCTCTTAATCAAATTAATTCAATTTTAAAATAACCCAGCCTGTTTATAGGGCATTTGGTTAACAAATGCTCTTATCATCTTAAAAACCCCCTCGTAAGTCTTAATTATTACCACTGTCATAAAAGCGACTTTTTTGCGCAACATCCTTGTCATGTTTCATCTATAAACTCCTGCTCATTGAAATTATTAAGTCATAAATTATTTATATAACAAAGTTTATGACCTAAAAAACAAACTAGCAAATCCGCTAACTAACGAGTAAAGGTGTATGCGATGAAAGGCGTTAAACCATTAATCTTAGCTGGTATTGTGGCCGCAAGTGCAGCAGTACACGCAAACGATTTAGATAAGGTTATTGATAAAAGCAGTGAAATTAATAAATCAGCTGCGCAATCACAAACAAAAATAGACAAGATTGCAGATTCAATGCAAGGACGTTTACAGCAATTTAAAACCCTCAATAAAGAAATTGACGGTTTAGCTGTTTACAACGCTCAGCTAACTAAACAGTTAAATAATCAAGTAGAAGAGATGGAATCTTTAAACCTGTCTATGGATCAGGTTTCTATTATTGAACGTCAAATTACGCCGCTAATGCTTAGAATGATTGAAGGCCTTGAGCAGTTTGTATCTTTAGATATTCCATTTTTAGCTGATGAGCGCACTAAGCGTGTTATATCTTTAAATGAAATGATGAATCGTGCTGATATCAATTCAAGTGAAAAATTTCGCCGTGTACTTGAAGCCTATCAAGTAGAAGTAGACTACGGGCGCACTATTGAAGCCTATACCGCCCTTTTAAACGTTGATGACAAAGAGCGTGAAGTCGATTTTTTACGCATTGGCCGTTTAGAGCTTATTTACTTAACACGCGATGGTAAAAAAGCAGGTAGTTGGAATGCAGATACAAAATCATTTGAAGCATTACCAGACTCTACAATAAGCCAAATTAATAAAGGCTTACGTATTGCGCGTAAGCAACTTGCCCCAGATATGTTAACTCTGCCAGTACATGCAGCAGAATAAGAGGTTAAAAATGAAATTGTTTACTAAAATGACAAAAATAGCTCTTTTTGCTGCAAGCCTAAGCATTACTGGTGCAAGTATAGCGGCAGAGCCAATGAACTTAGATTCATTACTTAAAACGCTCGAAAATGGTCAATCAGCTCAAAGCGAGCAAAATAAGCAGCGCGAACAAGAGTTTACTGCTCGTCAAAACGAGCAAGTACAAACGCTTAAAAATACCCAAGCAAAGCGTAATCAAATGCTGGTGGAATCTGAGCGCTTAGAAACGCAGTTTGAAGAAAATGAAGTAAAACTTGCTAACTTAACAGACACGCTTTCTAAACGAATGGGTTCCCTTAAAGAATTGTTTGGCGTGTTACAGCAAGTAGCAGGTGATTCTAGTAATAAGTTTGCAACATCAATTATATCTTCCCAGATTGCTGGGCGTAGTACGTTTATGGATGACCTTGCTCAAAAAATGGGGTCAACTTCAAAACTTGCTTCAATAGAAGATATTGAAAAAGTATGGTTTGAACTACAGCGCGAAATGACCGAGCAAGGCAAAGTAAGTCGTTTTAACGCAAGTGTCATTGTTGAAGGCGGTACTAAAGCACAGCAAGAAGTTGTGCGAGTGGGTGCATTTAACCTTATATCAAACGGTAAGTATTTAGAGTTTAATTCCTCGACTAATTCTTTGAGCGAATTAACTCGCCAACCTGTATCGCGCTTTACTGCAACAGCAGAAGATCTACAAAGCACTAAAAGCGGTGTGGTGCAATTTGCACTTGACCCAACAGGCGGCTCTATTCTTGGTTTATTAGTACAAGCACCTGATACACAAGAACGTGTTCATCAAGGTGGCACAGTGGGTTATGTGATTTTAGGCGTGGGTGTTATTGCACTTCTTATATCACTTGAGCGTTTTTTCTCATTATTAATCATGGGCGGTAAAATTCGTCGTCAACTTAAAGATTCAGTTGCACGTGATGACAATCCGCTTGGACGCGTAATGAAAGTAAAAGATCAATTTCCAAGTGTTTCACACGACACACTGGAGCTTAAATTAAGTGAAGCTATTTTACGTGAAATGCCAAAAGTGACGCGTAATTTAACACTTATCAAAATCATCTCTGTTGTTGCACCGCTGTTAGGTTTATTAGGTACGGTAACAGGCATGATCAATACATTCCAAGCAATCACCTTATTTGGTACCGGCGACCCTAAATTAATGGCGGGTGGTATTTCTCAAGCACTAGTAACAACGGTACTAGGCTTAGTGGTCGCAATACCAACGGTATTTTTATACACCTTACTTAATACGCGCGCTAAAAATATTTTGTTAACTATTCAAGAGCAGAGCGCCGGTATTATTGCAGAGCGAAGCGAGAAGGGAGCATAAACCATGGTGCTATTGATTGACTCAATCAATGCTATCCGTGATTTTCTCGACACTGGTGGCCAAGTTCTCTTGGTCATCGGGGTGTTAATCTTCGCGATGTGGTTATTGATACTCGAGCGATTTATTTATTTTTTTAATGGTTTTCGTGGTTATAAAAAAGACGCTAAAAGCACATGGAGTTCTCGCTGTGAGCGTAACAGCTGGAATGCAGAGCAAATTCGCCAAGCGATGATCTCGCGTGCAAGTATGCGCCTAAATACTAATTTACCGCTTATTAACGTAATGGTTGCGTTATGTCCGTTACTTGGCTTATTGGGCACAGTAACAGGAATGATTGAAGTATTTGATGTTATGGCAATTACAGGCACAGGCAGTGCGCGCTCAATGGCATCGGGTGTATCTAAAGCAACTATTCCAACAATGGCGGGTATGGTAGGTGCGTTATCGGGTGTATTTGCCTCAACGTATTTACAACGCAAAGCCAAGCGAGAAGTAGAGCTACTACAAGACAGCATGGTTTTAGACCATTAAGCAAAATTTTGATAAGCGGCCCATTTAAAGCCGTTCATCCTAGGAGAATAAAAAATGAGAGCCCCTTTAGGTAATTTAATGCAAGAAGACGAAGCTGAAGAAATAAACATGACACCTATGTTAGATGTTGTATTCATCATGCTTATTTTCTTTATTGTTACAGCGTCGTTTGTAAAAGAATCGGGTATTGACGTAAACCGCCCTGAAGCAGCAACAGCTGTTAAAAAAGAACGTGCAAACATTTTAGTGGCGATTTCTGACACGGGTGAAATTTGGATTAACAAACGTCAAATTGACATACGTGCAGTGCAAGCCAATATTGAGCGTTTAAAAGCTGAAAACCCGCAAGGTAGTGTTGTTATTCAAGCTGATAAAAAATCAACAACCGATACTTTAATAAAAGTAATGGATGCAGCACGCGCAGCAGGTGTGTTTGATGTGTCGATTGCGGCTCAAGAAGCATAAGGGCAGGCAATGCGTTATTTAGTAGCATTAGTTATAGCCGGTGTAGTGACCTTTATGTTGTTTTTAGGCATGCAGGCACTTATTACTGGTGGTGAAGGTGTAATGAGTGAACCCGCCAAGGGTAATGTACTTGATTTTGTCAGGCTTAAAAAAGAAGAAAGCGTGCAAAAAAAAGAACGCAAACCACAAAAACCACCGACGCCTAAAGAGCCACCTCCGCCAATGGAATCGCCGCAAATGCAAAATAGCGACGCGACTGCGAACGCTAATAACTTCGACTTTGGCGCCAATGTGGATGCAGATGTAAATTTGTCTGGCGGATTAGCACTTGAAACAAGTGATGGTGAGTATTTACCCATTGTTAAAGTGGCGCCTGTTTATCCGCGCCGTGCATTATCACGTGGCATTGAAGGCTACGTTATTGTTGAATTTACAGTAACTAAGCAAGGTACGGTGCGAGACCCACAAGTGGTTAAAGCAGAGCCTGAGTCACTCTTTGATAGAGCGGCGATGGATGCAGCCCTTAAATTTAAATATAAACCGCGCGTAGTAAATGGTGAAGCCGTTGAAGTTGCGGGTGTACAGAACAAAATATCTTTCCAAATTAGCGGTTAATTTAGTAATTAACCACGAGTAAACGGACAGAAATGCGAGGCGATTATGAAATTACTACCTACAGCTAAATTTTTAAAATTAACACTATTTTGTACTGCTGCGATCAGTACAAGTATTGTTGTACCAAGTGCCCTAAGCCTAATGCCAGGGTTAAATGTAGCTACGGCATATGCTGAGCAAGAGCAAGAGCAAAAAACAAAACGTGTACCAGCGCTTCGCGAAAAGGTCTACAGCCAACTCGCACGTGCACAAAAACTCGCTGATGATGGCGATGTTAAAGGTGGACTTGAAGCGCTTGATAGCATTCAAGAGCGAGCTTCAAGCATGAACTCGTACGAAATTGCGATGATGCATAACTTTTATGGGTTTATTTATTACAACGAAAACGATTTACCAAAAGCAATAGCTTCGTTTGAAAAGGTCGTAGCAGAGGAAGCCATTCCTGAGTCACTTCGTTTAAGTACTACGTTTAGCTTGGCTCAACTGGCAATGGCTAATAGTGATTACAAAAAGGTAATTGCATTTTTAGATGACTGGGACACTATTAACACTAAGCCTAAAACAGAAGGCTATTACTTGTTAAGGGCTCAAACATACTATCAGTTAAAGGATTATAAAAAAGGCCTTGAGTACATATCTCAAGTGATTGCTTTAAGCGACAGCGAAGGCAAAATCCCTAAGGAAAATTGGTTAGTGCTGCAGCGTGCAATGTATTACTCGCTTAATCAAACTGACAAAGTTGTTGAAGTACTTGAGCGTATGGTAAAGCTTTATAACAAACCTGAGTACTGGGTACAGTTATCGGGTATGTATGGTGAAACAGGGCAAGAAAAAAAGCAGCTAGCAATTATTGAGGCTGCTTACCAGCAAGGTTTTTTAACGTCTAAATCTGATTTACGCCAATTAGCGCAAGTGTATTTATATAACGGCTTAGCATTTAAAGCCGCAGACGTTATGAGTGATGCGATTGAAAAAGGGATTGCAGAGCAAAACGCTAAAAACTATGCCTTTGTAGCTGAGGCGATGATCCAAGCAAAAGAAGACGAAAAATCAATAAAATACTTTGTAAAAGCAGCCGATTTATCACCCAGTGGTAAGTATGACCAACGCTTAGCTGAAGTGTATGTTAATACTGAGCAATATGAAGAAGCGGCCGACGCAGCGCGTAAAGCACTTAATAAAGGCTCACTTGATTTTGAATCAAATGCATTTGTAGCCTTGGGTATGGCTCAGTACAACTTACAAAATTTTGATGCCTCAATTTTAGCGTTTGAACAAGCCGAAAAACATAAAAAATCACAGCGTTTAGCGCAGCAATGGATTAAATATGTAAAGCGCGAAAAAGTGCATGCAGAAACATTAAGAACGGCACTGCTTTAAGCTTTAGTAATAACTTTTAAATATAATTTCATAATCGCAAATCCAAACCACACTATTTTTAGTGTGGTTTTTTTATGTTTTTAATAAATTAACCACTTGAATTTTATGTAAATAACTTTGTCATCTTATGTTTATTAAAGTGTAACTGTAATGTCATATAGCTACCGTAAGGTAGGCGCTGCTGATAACTCAAGTGACCTTAAAGCATTACTTAATGTTTTAAGGTGACTTGAGTTTATTTAAAGCACTTAACAAAATAATTAAATACTTTAACGGAGTGAACAATGAAATTATCTGACTTATTTAAAGTTAGTTTGATTGCAACTGCAATATCATTAGCGGGTTGTGGTGGTGACTTAGTAGTATCTGAAGGCGACACAACAATAAATGAAGGCGACACAGTTACTAATGTTGTTGAAGGTGGCAGTGGTACAGTAGATGAAACATCATCGCGTGATGATTCGCAAAATGCAACTACGGGTTTCCCTGCTGATATCGACAATGCACTTGTTCAAGGCTTAGCAACGGATGTCTCAAGTGAATTTCCAGCAATAACAGATAAACCAGTGTATCGCTTAAGTGCTGATACAACATTGATTGCTGATGTTTCACTAACTAATGATGCACATTGGATTGTGAGTGGTCGTACTGCTGTGGGTAATGACCGCGCAGATAGTACAACGCTTTATATTCAGCAAGGTACAACGATTATTGGTGAATCAGGTGATGACTTTTTAGTTGTGCGTCGTGGTTCACAAATTGAATCAGTAGGCACTGCAAGCCAGCCTATTACGATGACATCAATTCAAGATGTTACGGGTAGCGAGACAGCAATTGGCCAATGGGGTGGTTTGGTATTACTTGGTAATGCACCTGCAAACTCATGTGGAGACCAACAAGGTGAAGCAACAGCTGATGAACTTGCTAATTGTGGCGTGTCAGCTGAAGGTGATGCAGGTCAGTTCGGTGGAAATATCAGTGATGATAATTCAGGTACTCTAAAATATGTACTTGTTAAGCAAGCAGGTAAAACGCTTGGTAATGGTGATGAGTTAAATGGTATTACATTTGCCGGTGTTGGCTCTGCAACTAAGGTTGATTATATCCAGGTTCATGAAAACCTTGATGACGGTATCGAGTTTTTTGGTGGTACGGTTAATGTAAGTAATGTAGTGCTGACTAACATTGGTGATGATTCACTAGATTGGTCTTTTGGTTGGACGGGTTCGGCTACTAATGTTTACATTCAACAAGCCGCTAACGTAGGCGATAACGCTATTGAAGCTGATAACTCTGAGTTTGATTCAAGCGCCACGCCATTGACACTGCCTACTATATCTAACGTAACAATCGTCGGTGCAGAAGGTAATAATGGTATTCGTCTACGCGCTGGTACTGCGGGCGCTCTTAAAAATGTATTTGTAACGGGTCCTGCTACTTACGAAAACTGTTTACGTGTAGGGTCTGATTCAGTTCCTCGCGCTGAAGATGGCACACTAACGATTGTAAACTCTATTGTGGCGTGTCAAACAACGGCAAATAATTTTGGTAGTGAAGTAATTAACGGTGGCGATGTACAATCTTGGTTTGAAGGACAAGATGGTAACCAAGTACTTACGCCTGCAGAGCTTATGCTTGCTGATGACGGTTACACGCCACTTGCTGGTTCACCGCTTATTGCAAATGGTCAAATTGGTGCTTTTGATGGATCAACTAACTGGATGGAAGGTTGGACTGTCGGTATTAATGGCGGCTTCCCTACTGATATTGATAACGCGCTTGCACAAGGCTTAGCATCAGATGTTTCTAGTGAATTTCCAGCAATTACAGATAAACCAGTATACCGTTTAACTGAAGATACAACGTTCACAGCAGATGTAACGCTTACTAACGATGCACATTGGATTTTAAATGGTCGTACTGCAGTTGGTAATGACCGTGCAGATGCAACTATATTATATGTTCAAGCGGGTACAACGCTAATTGGTGAAACAGGTGATGACTTTTTAGTTGTACGTCGTGGTTCACAAATTAATGCCAATGGTAATGCAACTGCGCCAATTACTATGACATCTATTCAAGATGTAACAGGCGCTGAAACAACGATTGGTCAATGGGGCGGCTTAGTATTATTAGGTAATGCACCCGCTAACTCGTGTGGCGATCAAACCGGTGAAACGACAGCAGAAGAATTAGCTAACTGTGGTGTATCAGCTGAAGGTGACGCTGGTCAGTTTGGTGGTGATATTAGCGATGATAACTCAGGTGTTCTTCGTTATATTGTTGTTAAACATGCAGGTAAAACGCTGGGTAATGGCGATGAACTTAACGGTATCTCATTTGCAGGTGTTGGTTCACAAACGAAAGTTGAATACATTCAAATTCACCAAAACCTAGATGATGGTGTTGAGTTTTTTGGTGGCACAGTTAATGTTCGTAACATTGTACTAACTGATATTGGCGACGATGCATTCGATTGGTCATTTGGTTGGTCGGGTCGTGCACAAAATATCTATATTCAACAAAGTTCAGTTGAGGGTGATAACGCAATAGAAGCTGATAACTCAGAATTCGATTCAAATGCGACACCATTGACTAAACCACTAATTTCTAACGTAACAATTGTAGGTGCTGATGGTACTAACGGTGTTCGTTTACGTGCAGGTACTGCAGGTGTGCTACGAAATGTTGTTATAACGGGCCCTGAAGGTTATTCAAACTGTTTACGTGTAGGCTCAGACTCTGCTGCTAATGCAGAATCGGGTGAGTTGTCTATCGAAAACTCAGCTGTTGCATGTAATGAAGATAATAACTTTGGTTCACAAGCAATTGGTAGTGGCAATGTGCAGTCTTGGTTTGAAGGTCAAACGGGTAACTTAACGCTTACGGCTTCAGCACTTAATTTAGCGACAGACGGCTTTACACCAAAATCGGGTTCACCTTTATTAGGTGCTGGTGGAGATTCATCAGAGCTTGACTCGTTCTTTACCAAAACAAATTACATCGGCGCATTCGATGGTGATAATAATTGGATGGATGGTTGGACAGTTGCTATTACACCAAGCTTTCCTGACGATATTGCTAATGCATTAGCACAAGGACTTGCAACAGATGTTTCTGCTAGCTTCCCTACAATTACAGACAAACCTGTATATCAATTAACCTCTGATGTTGTATTTACATCTGATGTAACACTGACTAACGATGCGCATTGGATTTTAAAAGGACGTACAGCCGTTGGTAATGACCGCGCTGACAACACAACACTTTATGTTCAGTTTGGTACAACGTTAATTGGTGAGTCGGGTGATGACTTCTTAGTTGTTCGCCGTGGTTCTAAAATTGAAGCGGTAGGCAGTGTAAATCAACCAATTACTATGACGTCAATCCAGGATATGACGGGCGGCGAAACTACGATTGGTCAATGGGGCGGTTTAGTATTATTGGGTAATGCACCTGCTAACTCATGTGGCGACCAACAAGGTGAAGCAACCGCAGAAGAACTTGCCAGTTGCGGTGTGTCTGCTGAAGGTGACGCAGGCCAGTTCGGTGGTAATGACCCTGAAGATAATTCAGGTACGCTAAAATATGTTGCAGTTAAGCAAGCGGGTAAAACGCTGGGTAATGGCGATGAACTTAACGGTATTACACTTGCGGGTGTTGGTCGTCAGACTGAACTAGATTACATTCACGTTCATGAAAATCTAGACGATGGTGTTGAATTTTTTGGTGGTACTGCAAATATTAGTCACCTTGTTTTAACAAGCATAGGCGATGATTCACTTGATTGGTCATTCGGTTGGACGGGTAAAGCGCAATATGTACTGATTAAACAATCAGACTCTGAGGGCGACAATGCAATTGAAGCTGATAACTCTGAGTTTGATTCAAGTGCAACGCCGCTAACAATGCCAACTATCTCTAATGTAACAATTATTGGTAATGTGGGTGTAAATGGTATCCGCCTACGTGCAGGTACTGCGGGTATGCTTAAAAATGTAGTGGTTACAGGCGGGGCAGATTATTCAAATTGTTTACGAGTAGGCTCTGATTCAGCGCCGCGAGCAGAGGACGGTACATTAACTGTTACTCACTCAATCGTTGCGTGTGAAACCGCTAACAACTTTGGTACGCAAGCAATTGGTACAGGGAATGTTGAATCTTGGTTCTTAGGACAAACAGGCAATTCAGTTCAAGTAGCCGCTGACCTTGGGCTTGCAGATAATGGCTATATGCCAACTGCTGAGTCGTTATTACTTGGTAATGGCTTTGATTCATCAAGCTTAGATAGTTACTTTGATTCTGTAGATTACATTGGTGCGATGGATGCACAAACAGACTGGACAGCAGGTTGGGTAAAAGTAGGCCTTTAACCCACACCACATTATAGCCGAGCGAAAGCTCGGCTAATGTCTTGTTTTGTTTCGGAGTATAAAAATGAAATCTTTTAAACCCTCTACACTTGCTTTATCAAAATTAAACTACGCTGTAATGGCTGCGTTACTTGGTTTATCAGTAAATACAGCCACGGCTGCTGAGCAGCAAGTAGAAGAGCAAGAAATAGAAGAAGTTGTTGCTGTAGGGCAACGATTAAAGGGCAGTGCGGGTGCGGTACTGCAAGAACGTCAAAACCAAGCGTTTGTTGCTGATATTATGGGTGCAGATCAAATATCACGTACTGGTGATGGCGATGCCGCCTCTGCACTTCGTCGTGTTACTGGTTTAACGTTAGTCGATGGCAAATTTATTTATGTGCGTGGTTTAGGTGAACGCTATTCTAGTACTCAGCTAAATAGCATGTATGTACCAAGTCCTGATCCTACTCGCTCAGTGGTTCCTTTGGATTTATTTCCATCTGAAATTATTGAAAGCTTGAGTGTACAGAAGTCATTTTCACCGGATATGCCAGCGCATTTTGGTGGTGGTAATGTAAATATTCGGACTAAATCAATTCCTTCTGACTTTTTATTAAAAGTACAAGTGGGTACATCGTACAATACTTCTAATAGCGATACCGGTCACTTTTACAGTGGCGGTGATGATGACTGGATGGGTCGAGATGATGGTTCGCGAGCATTATCGGATGTGTTTACTACTGCGCTTACCAGTGATGCTGGTCTTGAGGGCAATATAAACACTACGTTAGCTGAGCGTAAAAACCTGATTCAATCGCTTGATTGGGATGTAGGTATTTCAGAAAAGGATGTTGCCCCTGCTATGAACTTCTCTATTGCCTTAGGTGATAGATTTGAAAGTGAGGTCGGTACTTTTGGTGTGCTTGCAGCCGTATCTTACGATAACGAGTGGGAAGTAGTTCAAGAGCAAAGCGGCTCAAGCCTTGGTAGCTTAGGCTGTGAAGACAAATGTTTTTCCCAGTATTACGATGGTACATCGACTGAGCAAAATGTACGCTGGAGCGGCACATTAAATTTAGGATATGAGTTAAATTCAAACCATAAGTTTGAGCTTACTAATATTGCACTTCATGACATGAGTGACCGCGTACGTAACCGCGATTACTTTGATGCAAATGAAACCGAAGAAGGTGTCACCGAATTACGCCGAGTAGATATTACGTACGAAGAGCGCGAAATGTTTTCGACTCAGCTTAAGGGGACGCACAACTTTCCAGAGCTAAATAATTTATTTTTTGATTGGTATGGCGGTTTAAGTCGAGCAAACCGTAATGCACCAGGTGGTTTAGATGTTGTTTATCAGCAAAACTTAGTTGATGGCGTGCTTGAATCTGAACAATTACAAGATGTAGCTGCAACAAATATCACCCGTGAGTATCAAGTATTACACGACGATGTTGAAACATTTGGTTGGAATATGGGTATGCCTTTTTATGGTGACGGCTATGAGCTTGAGTTAAAAATAGGCGGCGATTTTTCAGAAAAAAAACGTGATGCAAGTAACGTGAAGTTTGGCATTACGCACCGTGGTATAAGCGATGAGTACTCGTTCGGTTCTAACGTAAGCGATATTTTTGCTGATGAAAACACGGCGAATGACGCTTTTTATGCAAGTGTAACTGGCTCAGGTATTTTTGATGACGGGACCACTGATGGTGATAAGTACAGTGCAGCGCATAAATTAGATGCTTATTATTTTATGGCCGATTACTTCTATCAAAACACTTGGCGTTTTACTGGTGGCGTTCGATGGGAAGATTTTTCTCAAGTATCAGTCGGTTATGAAGCGCATACTAATTTCTTTGAAAATACGCTACAAGAAATCCAAGATGTAGCTATTAATGAAGATAACTTTTTTCCTTCTTTAGCTGTTACGTACATCATGGATGAAGAAATGCAATTTCGCTTAAATTTAAGTGAAACAACCATTCGCCCTGATCTACGTGATGTAAGCTCTTCTTTCTTTGTTGACCCGTTAACTGAGTTTCTGGTGAGAGGATCACCTAGTTTACAAAGTTCTAATTTAAAAAATGTAGATTTTAGGTTTGAATGGTATATGCCATCAGGTAATAACCTTTCTGTTGCATTGTTTTATAAAGACATTGAAAACCCAATTGAAATGGTTGAGCTTGCGGGCGTAGGGGGAGCATCTCCACAGTTATTAACAGCAAATGCTCAGTCTGGTAAATTGTCGGGTATTGAAGTTGATTTTTTAACTGACTTTGGCTTTATAAATAAAGATTGGTCCTCAGCATTTTTGTCAGGCAACGTCACGCTATCTGACTCAAGTGTTAATTTGGGGATTAATGATTCAGACGGTGTTGACTCACTGTTTGAAACACAGCTTAAAGAAGCACTTGAGGCCGATACAGTATCGAATATTGTAACTAACAATGAGCGTCGTTTAGTTGGTCATTCTGAGTGGGTTGCAAACTTACAAATGGGCTATGACTCGGATGATGGATTTCATTCTACTTCATTAATTTATAATGTGTTTGGTCCTCGTATAATTGTACCTGGTACACGTGGTAATGAAGATGCAGAAGAAAAGTCGTTTCACTCAGTTGATTTAGTTTATTCTTACTTCCCTAACTTTAACTCTAAAGTTAATTTTAAGGTTAAGAATATGCTTGGCCAAGAAAAAGAAATTGAACAAGAAGGTCTTACCCTTTGGGGACAAGACACCGGCACTGAGTTTAGTTTAAGTTATAGCTATGAGTTTTAAGCTTTATTTAAAATAAAACTCAAGGAATGAAATAATAAACTTCACTATCTATTAGCTCTGTATTTTAATACAGAGCTTTTTTGTGTTTATGCTCAGTATGAAAAATATTTAAGTTCTGTTTTATTCGCTAGTTTTAGCCGTCTACGAGTGTTAGTTTAGCGTTAATGAAAATTAGATCTCACGCAATGAATTTAATTTTTAATGTATTAAGGCATCTTTTATGAATCAAACAGTGGAACAAACAATGAAAAAAGTAGGATTAGTCGGTTGGCGTGGCATGGTTGGCTCTGTGTTATTAGAACGTATGCAGCAACAAAGTGATTTTGCAAACATCGACACCACCTTTTTCACCACCTCACAAGCTGGGCAACTCGGCCCTGGTATTGCGGGCGACGCAAAACCATTGCTAGATGCAAGTGACATTAGCGAACTTGCTAAAATGGATATTATTGTTACTTGCCAAGGCGGTGACTACACCAATGCGGTATATCCAAAACTTCGAGAGTCGGGTTGGGATGGTTACTGGATTGATGCAGCTTCAGCACTGCGTATGAGTGAGGACAGCATAATAGTGCTTGATCCTGTAAACAAAGACGTTATTGAACAAGGTTTAGCGCAAGGCGTAAAAACCTTTGTAGGCGGTAACTGTACTGTATCACTAATGCTACTTGCTTTAGGCGGCTTGTTTGAGCAAGACCTAATTGAATGGGTAAGCCCAATGACTTACCAAGCGGCGTCGGGCGCTGGTGCACGAAATATGAAAGAGCTTATTGCACAAATGGGCGCTATTCATGCAAGTGTTGCAGATAAACTAGATAACCCAAGCTCTGCTATTTTAGAAATTGATAAAATAGTAAGTGAAACAATGGCGTCAAAAGACTTACCACAAGACCAATTTGGTGTGCCATTAGCGGGCAGTTTAATTCCGTGGATTGACGTGCTTATGCCAAGTGGTCAGTCTAAAGAAGAATGGAAAGCACAGGTTGAAGCCAATAAAATTTTAGGTTCTTCTAAGCAACCAGTACCTATTGACGGTTTATGTGTACGTATTGGCGCTATGCGTTGTCATTCACAAGCAATGACCATTAAGTTACGTGAAGATATTAGCGTAGAAAAAATTGAAGAAATTTTAGCGTCTCATAATGAGTGGGTTAAAGTAATTCCAAACGAGCGCGAAATTAGCGCAACAGACTTAACACCTGTTAAAGTAACAGGTACTTTAAGTATTCCTGTTGGTCGTATCCGTAAACTTGCGATGGGGCCAAAATACATTAGCGCATTTACAGTAGGCGATCAGCTTTTATGGGGAGCGGCAGAGCCACTTCGTCGTATGCTACGCATAATTGTTGATGGTGAGTAATACCAATTCGCAATAATACTTAATCAATTTGAGGGGTTAAATCTGACGCTAACTACGTTAAATATTTCTGATATAGAACAACTAAATAACGAAATCTTTGCCTTGTTATCGACACGATTTTTCTTCCCTCAAAATAGATCACTTAATTAAGCGAATTGGTATAATGTATAATCAGTATTAACAAAAGGGGTTGGCAATTTGCCAGCCCTTTTTAGTTTAATGGCTTATAAAACCGCTTAAGAGGCTTAAACAATACTTTTTTATGAATGTTCACTGTTGTTTATTATTGAACTTAAGTAAACTGTTTACATTGTGCAACAGCCTATTCAAGTAACATTAATGACCTTTCATATAAATAACTTTGCCAATAAGCGATTAGCATTTGTTAGTTCCTATTTTAGTTCTGCAATTGCTATAAACACGGTTGTTTCTTGTTTTCTTATTTTTAGCAGTATTAACCACAGCGCCTCGCAAGAAAAACTTTACTGGCTTTTTACGTTATCATTTATTTCATTACTTCGAATAGCTAGCCATGTATTTGTTAACAACACCCATGCTTTTAAATATCACCTGTATTTTATAGGTTTATTATTAACGGCTTTAACATGGGCTGTTTTTCCTATTTTGTTTTATGAAAACATGCAAATGCAGGAGAAGTTTATATCACTCGTTGTTTTTAGCTCCCTTGCTGGTGGTGGTGTAAATGTTTTAGCCTCCGATATTCGTTCATCATTGTCGTATATAACCTGTTTATTGGTTCCTTTTAGTATTTTATTACTTTTACAGCCTATTGAAGATGAGAATGTACTAGGTATTTTAGGGCTCGTTTTATGGTTTATTTTGTGTTTTGTTACCGCTGTACGTTCTGCTAAAGATGTAAAGTCATCAATTAATAATGAACTTAAGTTAGATCAATTTATTGAAAACTTAGAAAACGAAGTGCAACTTCGTACCGAACAAATAATCCTTTTAGAGCAAAAAGATAATTTAACTAAATTGTTTAACAGGGGGAGCTTTGTTTCTAATGTTGAACTTGATTTAGCCAATCAAAATGATGATATTAAAGCCGTTTTATTTTTAGATATGGATGACTTTAAAATCATCAACGATAAATACGGTCACGATTTTGGTGATTTTGTGCTGGCCCAAACAGGTAAACGATTAGTTGAAACACAAACTCAAGGCGATTTTATTGCGTGTAGATGGGGTGGAGATGAGTTTATCTTTTATTCTCGTAGTAACACCGAAGACGAACTTTTTGACTGTGTTTTTAGATTAGTTAAAACCTTAACAAAAACAGTGAGTATGGATAGCTATCAAGTAAACCCTTCTTTTAAGGTTGGGCTGTATTTTACGCGTGAAAATTTTAATCTTGAAGACGCGATTAAATACGCTGATGTTGCTATGTATGAAGGTAAGAAAAGCCGTAATGAAATATCAGTATTTGACGAGCGAATGCGTGAATCGCTTAAAAGAGAAGAAGTACTTCGTAGTTCTATTAAAGAATGCGTAGAAAAAGGTGACTTTCATCTTTGTTATCAACCTATTGTTGATATAAGCACAAATGAAATAACGACGTTTGAAGTATTACTTCGTTGGCAGTTTAATGATGAATTTATTCCCCCTTCAGAATTTATAGATATTGCAGAGCGATATGGAAAAATTAATATCTTAGGTGAGTTTGTATTAGAGCAAGCCATTGCGAGTTTAAGTAAGTTAAATGCGGTGAATAGTAAGATTGGATTGTCGATTAATGTGTCTGTATTGCAACTAGAAAACCATAATTTTTTAGATTTTTTAGTTGCGCTTTTAAATAGATACGCAGTTAAACCATACAATGTGCATTTAGAAATAACAGAAACTGTCATGATTAAAAATTTACCGTATTTGTCAAAAGTGATCACGGCCATAAAAAATACCGGTGTACGTATCTCTATTGATGACTTTGGTACCGGGTTTTCTTCTATATCGGTTTTAAAAGAGCTGTCAGTTGATTACATTAAAATAGATAAATCTTATATTGATAATATTTGTGAATGTTCAAAAGATAAAAGTATTGTATCAGCGGTAACTAATATGTCGCATATGATTGGTTGCCAAGTAATAGCGGAGGGCGTAGAAAACACAGCCCAGTTAACGTTGTTACAAAGCTTACAAATTGATAAATACCAGGGCTTTATATTCAGTAAACCAGTTAGATTTGACCAAGCATTTTCACTCATAAATTAAAGGGATACACTCGCTTTATATTCAATTAAGCATTGCTGTATAAATTACATTTTGCAGCAATGTCTTATTTGAAATACTGGATTTACATCATTCTTCAGAAAACTTAAAATCTATACTACATTTTACTACCTTAGAATATTTCCCTACTCGTACTTTTGAATCTTCATATTCATCGTTTACTCTTAAAGTGGTATAACCTTTGCTATCAATACGTAGATTAGCCTGTTTAGCTACAATAAGGCTACCAACGAAGTATTTTAAATGCGTTATACGTAGTGTTATTACAATTTTGCGTAATTTTTACATGTTTAAAATACTCATTTTAGGTATCAGGTAAAGGAAATTACAATGAGCTCGGTTTTTAATGTATTTCATAGTAAGTGGTTTAACTCATTAGCGGTTATTTTATTACTACTTATTATGACCAGAATAGCTGCGCCTTATGCGTTGCAGTACTACGTAAATTATCAGCTAAAACACACACAAGGTGTTACTGGGCATGTTGGTGACGTAGATTTGTTTTTATATCGCGGTGCCTACGCAATTGACGACGTTGAAATTTATGCTGTTGATGCAACTTCAGCTCCTAAGCCTTTACTGAGTATTCAAACTCTCGATTTTTCACTCGCGTGGTCAGCTCTTTTAAAGGGCAATTTAGTAACAAATATGGCGTTCACGCGTCCTAAAATAGTTATTTATGATAAAGACCCCAATACTTCTGAGCAAAATAAACAAGTAAAAGACGAAACTACCTGGGTAGGGCTCGCCAATAATTTAGTACTGTTTTCTATTGATACCTTAACAATTGAGCAAGGCAAGTTAACTTTAGTTAACTCAACGAATAGTGGTGAAAATCCCACCTTTATATCAAATATCAACGCTCGAATTGAAAATATAACCAACGCGCAAAACCTATCAAAAACACTAGTGACTACTCTAAACGTAGAAGGTGCATTAATGGGGGAGGCCGCATTAAAGTTTGATGGCAAATTAGATCCCTTTAGCAAACAAGCCAATTTTGATTTTAACGCAGAGGTACAGCGTTTCTCTGTTAAAAACCTCGATACTGTATTTAAGGTATACACGCCTTTTGATATTGAAGCGGGTGGCATTGATGGCGCTATGGAATTGGTGGCTAAAGACAATAACTTAAATGGTTATGTAAAAGCGGGCGTTCAAAACTTGAGTGTGTTCTCGTGGCGCGAAGATATAGAAAAAGATGACGATGGAATATTTACAGCCATATTTGAAGGCAGTGTTGATTTACTGGGCTCTATACTCGAAAACGATGAGTCTAAACTTGTTGCTGCACGTATTCCTATAGAGGGGCAATTAGATAATACGGATGTTTCGACTTTTCAAGCTGTGATTTCGGTATTAGAAAACGCATTTTTTGATGCGTTTAAAATGAAAGTAGATAACGTTATTTCTTTTGAAGATACGGATGAAAAACCTGATAACGAGGAAAATTAAAGCTCTTTGGTAATGTTCGTTTAGTTTAATATCTAAGCTGCACCCACTTTTTAAACTTTAAGTGGGTGCTTTAGTACTCTTCTCAGATTAGTTTTTGCGGTTACTCAATAGCTCTTTAAGCTCAGCAATTTGGGATTGTAGTTCGTTTACTTGCCCTTGCGTTGCAGGTAATGAGCTGTCGTCTGCGAGCTCTTCTCGCGCTTTGCGGTGCTCCTCACTCATTACTTCTAAAATGGCACCTACCATCATATTTAAAAATACAAATGCGGTTAAAAATATAAACGTAAGGTAATAAATCCAGCTTAGTTCGTACACCGCCATTGTCTCGTACATTATGTCGGTCCAATCTTCAAATGTTGCCACCCTAAACAGAGTAAGCATGGAGATTGAAACATCTTGCCAAAGTACGGGGTTTATTTCAGCAAACATCATGCTGCCCATTGCAGCGTATATATAAAAAATAACAAACATTAATAGGGCTATATAACCCATTTGTGGAATTGCTTTAAGCAATGAGTTAACCAATAAGCGCAGCTCTGGGATCATCGATACCAATCGTAACACTCTAAATATGCGAAGTAATCGAGCAATTAACATAGTAGAGCCAGCAGCAGGATATAAACTGCCCAATACTATGATGGTGTCGAATATGTTCCATCCTTTAGAAAAAAAGTGTTTTATGCCTTTACTTGCAATAAAGCGGATTACTAGCTCAATTAAAAAGAATGCGGTAATGCCAACGTCCATCCAATTTAGAGCAAGCTCTACGGTAGGATGTAGTGAGTAAGTGTGCGCACCTACTGTCAGGGCAGAAACAATAATTACAGCTATAACAAATGATTGAAATATCTTGCTTTTGTCTATACGCTGAAACAACTTTTGTAACTGCGACATCATAGAAATAGATCCTTTGGAAATTAAGATTTTATGGCGCTAATATACAATAATATTGTAATAATTTAACGCTTTTTCGATATAGAAAGTGTAAGGAAATTTAATGTTTATCAATAAACTAAAAAGTAGCGCATTACTTATTATTGGATTATGTGTTTTAGCTGGTTGTAGCTCTGACGCGCGTTTTCATGAAGTTCAATCGGCGCGCCTTGATGAGTGTAACTATAAAGCCGACAAAGAATATTACGAATGCCTAGATAAACAAGACTCTAACTACGAAGAGTTTAAAAAACAGCAACAAGCCCAGACTAAATAAGTAACCTTTATATTTATGACTAAAACTCAAAAGCAGCGCGATAAGCACATTCGACTAGCACTTACTAATGCATGCGAGGCAATAAAAGAAAGCGTAATTGGTTTTGATTATCTAACGCATACCATTGATTTAAATAACGAGGCCAATACGTTAAAAGTACAGTGCTATTTTAATGATGATATAGCCCTTGAAAGTGCAAAACCGCAACTTAACGAATTAACAAATATAATACTCAAAGAGCTTACGAGTATTAAGTTGAACGCAAAACCAGCACATATTTCATTTTCCGCCAATTAACAGAGCTTTTGTTGGTTTGATAGCACATGGACGTTATAATTAGATAAATTATTTTTAGGGTTTAAATTATGGCTGTTCCTACGCGTTCGCAAATATCACCAGGTACCACAGTAAATATTGTATTAAAAGAAGATCAACGCAGCGGCACATTAACTGAGGGTGTTGTTGAGCGCCTTTTAACAAAATCACCAAATCACCCACACGGCATTAAAGTACGTTTAGAAGATGGTCAAGTTGGCCGAGTAAAAGAGATTTTATAATGGCAGCGTTAACAGAACAGGCTTTTTGGGAATTAGTAACAACGCCTGATTTAGGGCTCGATCCGCAAAGTGTGAGCGATAACCTAAAAACTAAACTTAATGATTTAAGCGATCAGCACCTTATTGATTTTGATAAGCATTTTGGCATACATATGCGCAAGTGTTTTACCTGGGATTTGTTTGGTGCCGCCTTTGTGATGGCCGGATGTAACGACGATTACGGCTTTAGCGAATTTAGATGTTGGTTAATTTCGCGCGGTAAAACAGTATTCGAAAACGCCTTAGAAAATGCTGATTCTATAGCGCAGTGTACACCTGTTTATTACTTAAACGAGCAGCCTTATCCGTACATTGATGAGTACGACTTAATAGCCGGTTTATTATTTGAAGAACGTAACGAAGACGAATTGCCGTTTATCCCATCTGGCAGTGATGAACCCAAAGGTAAACGTTTTAAAGACAAACCTAAGTTTTTAAAGCAAAGCTACCCTTTATTATTTGCAAAGTACTGGCAATAAAATAAATACCAATTCGTATAACTAGTTAAACAATCTAATGAGTTCAATTTACCCTTACAATTAAGCGCATTGGTATAAATCGTTTTGTTGTTTAAGTACGTATTAAATAAAGTGCTTAACAACAAAATGGTTCGTAATGAGTATCTAGGGCATGTTTACCTTTGGTGGTTGAATTTGTTCAATCCAAGAAGGATTTAATCGCGGCGCGAAATTTGTAAACTAGTGGGCTCGACAACTGCTCCTGGGTTATTCTAATGGCTTACATCCATGTAAGAATAAGTAAAAACCGAGCAAAGCTTCCGCGTCCTACTCACGCGCTCGCTCCTGTAATACGACTTCTCTCCTTTTATAGTAAATCTCTGTTATAGTTGTTAAAAGTTATAAAAGCTAAGTGATTAGGCATTTTGCTATTATTTAACACGCTGACTCACGAGGATACACCCACGAAATGAAATATTTAACACTCGCTTTATTAACTGTCGCTTTTACAAGTGCAAATGCTTTTTCTGAGCCGAGTAATAAAACACGATTTATACCGTTTTTAAAGTCAAAACTGGGGGCATACGAAGTTGTGTCGACCAATTCAGGGTTATGCGTTAATAGCGATTTGAGTTTGACAGACGAAAGTGATTTAAGTGCAGGTTTTAAACTTGGAGAACAAATTGTATTTGGATCGCTCCACAATGGTACTCGCACTATTAAAAAACCAAACTTTTGTTTTATAACCAGTACGCTTAAATATAAAAGTGATGGCCTTGAAAACGGTTTAAGAATGAGCCGTTGTGAAAACCCTGCAAACGAAAAAACAATCAGTCAAAGTATCAAGTTTTTAGCTGATAACACACTAAAATATACATTAAGCGAACCTAGTGTAGAGTGCACATTTAAAAAAGCAGACGAGAGCAAATAAAGCATCTAGTAAGTAGTAAATCATTCGCAGTATATTTTAGGGATATCGCGCCAACGCGTAGTGTACTGCGGCGATAAAAAATCACGGTTCATGTGCCATCGGTCATTTAATTTACTGCTTGCAAGGCTGAGCATCCCTTTTCCGTATCGATTGTTAATTGTATCTAGGCATTGCATAAGCTTTGGATTATCAGGGCTCTTATTAAATAAGTCATTTTGCTGAAACTGTTCTGATATTAGCTCTACCGCGCCCACACCACACTTATAAAATCGGATCCCCGGTTGGTAAATATTATTAAATACCTCAGATACAGCATTAGCCATCACGCAGGTGTCGTTAGTGGGTGAGGGGAACTTATACACAAACGACTTTTTATAATATCTGTTTTCGTGCGCGCCACTGGCTGCAAAAATATAAAGCTGGTGAGTAAGCGAGCGTTGCTCTCTTAGTTTATTAGCCACTGTGGTTACATGGTTAATTAGCGCTGTTTTAAGGGCTGTTGGCTCGCATATGCGCTCTCCAAAACTACGGGTTGAATAAATTTCTCGCTTGTCTTGTCGTACATCATCCCAGTTTAAACATGTTATCCCGTTAAGTTCGCTTACTGTACGTTCAATAACCACACTAAATGCACGGCGCATTGCTTTAGGGTTTTGCTGAGCAAGATCCCAAGCGGTGTGTATATTCATTATTTTAAGCTTTTTAGCTAGTCGCCGGCCTATTCCCCACACATCTTCGCAGCTCATTCTTTGTAAAATAGCTTGGCGAGTTTGCTCGCTATTTATTACTGCTACGCCATTAAAACCACTGAGCTTTTTAGCGGCGTGGTTAGCAGCTTTTGCTAAAGTAGGGGTCGGGCCAAAACCAACACCTACAGGAAGCTTTGTTTCGCGCCATACTGTGCGCCTTATTGTATGGCCGTATTCATGCCAGTCTTTAATTAACGATGTGTAGCCATTAAAGTGCAAAAACGATTCATCAATACTGTATATGTGCTGTGTATCGCAAAAGCGGCCAATAATATTCATCATCTTGTCGCTTAAATCAGCATAAAGCTCGTAATTGCTAGAGCGAATAACAACGTTGTTTTGCTCAAGTAAATGCTTAACTTTAAAGTACGGGCCAAATTTAGGAATATTTAAGCGCCGAGCAATAGGACAAATAGCGCATACACAGCCATCGTTATTGGTAAGTACAACCACGGGCTTGGAGCGAATAGCAGGGTCGAATACTTTTTCGGCACTGGCATAAAATGACACAGCATCAACTAAGGCATACATTTTAGTAACTCTGGGCTTTGCCTGTGCATTCTTATTGATAGCGTTACTACGCCTTCTAGCTGAAACTCGTCTGCAGAGGTTAGTTGTACAGGCTTATGTAAAGAAGAAGCTGAAAGCAGCCGTGCATTGGTTTTATCAAGTAGTTTGCATACAAAAAGACCATTTAAGTTAGCAACAATAACGTCACCATTTTCTGCAGGCTCTGCACGGTCGATAACTAATAAGTCCCCTTCAAAAATTCCGACTTCTTGCATAGAGTTACCCGATGCAATACCAATAAACGTAGCATCTGGATGCTTTATTAAAAGCTCATCAAGGGTTACACCTAGCTCGGTGTACTGCGCTGCGGGGGATTCAAAACCACACACGCCTGCTTCTATATAAATGGGAATAACAAACATAACACAACCTAAAACGCATATACTGTATAAGTGTACAGTATATGCGTTTTGTGTAAGTTATGCCAAGAAATGTATGGCTGATCAATCCATGTTTTTGATCATTTGTTGTGCGGTATCTAAAAAGTCTTTGATTTGTTGAGGGTTTAAGTTTTTACACATTTGATTATTTATTTTTTTCTCTGAGGCTAATAACTTATCAAAAAGAACTTTACCTTGCTCTGTGAGCGACAAAATAAAGCAGCGTTTATCGTGCTCACTCGCCTGTTTATTAATTAAATTTAAGCCAATAAGATCTTTAATTAAACGTGCTATTTGCGCTTTGTCGCGCTGCGTTTTAGTAACAATATCGTTAGCCGTACAGTTATTTACGTTCGCGATAATATGTATGCAGCGTACGTGCATAGCATTAATACCAAGTTCGCCTGCGTTAATTGCTTCACGAATTGTGACACGGTAATTTTGCATTAGTTCAAACAGCGTATTTGATAAAGGTGTATTCATAGAATTCTCAATATAGTTGACAAAGTCAATTAATTCGCTATAGTTGATTTTATCAACCAATGGGGCGTTGTGCAATACCTGCTTTTTATAGCAGCCAATTATTATACCAATCTGCTTATATATGGGGTCTATTTAACGTTAAGAAAATTACGCTAGAACTAGGCAAAAACTTTTGTATCTAGGGTCTGTTGTTCTTTGCGGATTAAAATTTGTTCAAACTAGGGGCTATTTAATCGCGGCGCGAGATTTGTAACCTAGTGGGCTAAGTAAAAACCGAGCAACAAAGAGTAAGTAGCCCCTAGGAAGAACCCTTTGGGCAGCGCCTGTTTGGCATTAATGCTACGTTATCGCCCATTTATGGGGAATAACCACACTGCATAGTCTCTGCCTTGCCTAAATACCAAACAGGCTGCTGCAAATTTAATCTTGAAAGATCAACAGACCCTAGTCGTTCTAAATAAAAATTTTTAACAACGTTATAATACAATTTAATTCGTTAAATTGATCAAAGATTTATGCAGGTTGGTATTAAAGTCTAAGTTTTGTAAAACGAGGTAATACATGAGTAAACAAGTTCGCAAAGCCAACGTATTAAGTACACAGCAAATCACACCCCACCTACAGCGTATTGTTGTAGGCTCTGAAGATTTTAACGACTTAACCTCACAGTACATTGGTAACTATGTAAAAGTACTATTTCCAAAAAATGGTGAAGTAGATTTTAACTTAAAAACAGCCTGTGTACGGTCATATACAATAAGGCATGTAGATGCACAAACAGGCGCGCTAACACTTGATTTTGTTATAAATATGCACCAAGGTCCGGCAACTAACTGGGCTAAAATTGCAAAAGTAGGCGACGAGCTAGGTATTGCAGGACCAGGCCCTAAAAAGCTAGATAATTATGAGCATTCGCATTATGTATTACTAGGCGATTTAACATCGGTAAATGCAATAAAAGGGTATGCGCAGCAATTACCTTTAACTTCAAAAATTGATGCTTTTGTACATGCGCCCACTGAGCAAGACATTATTGATTTAGAAACAAGCCGCAATGTTAATTGGCTTGTTACCGACAACGCTGACGAAGCGCTACTTAGCGCGCTTCAAAATTTGCACATTACAGCAGAGCCTCCCATTGTATTTATGGCATTGGAAGCTGGGCTTGTACGTAGGGCAAAAACACTGCTAACAGAGCAATTTAATATACCGCGCAGTAATATTGTTTCCTCAGGTTATTGGAAAAAAGGCGTAGACTCAGAAGGCTATAAAAAGCAGCGCCAACGTGATGCACAGCTTGCCTGAATACCTTAGAGCAAAATAACATATACCTATTTTGCTTTAATACCTCTGCGTAACTTGAATTGACCTAATAGCAGACCCATTTAAGTGTTTTATGCTAATGATGTAATCCATTATTAGCATGCATTTTTAGGAGCTGCTATTTTGTTAAATTCCATTCCTTTTTCGTTATTAGAACTTGCCCCCATGATCAAAGGGGACAGCGTTACTAACACTCTTCATAAAAGTACTAAATACGCCCAACGTGCAGATGAACTTGGCTTTAACCGTTTTTGGCTTGCTGAGCATCATAATATGCCAGGTATAATTTGTGCTGCCACTTCTATTTTGGTTGGACACATTGCAGGTAATACCAAAAAGATACGCGTTGGATCGGGCGGTATTATGCTGCCAAACCACTCCCCATTAGTGGTTGCTGAACAATTTGGTACGTTAGAGAGCTTATATCCAGGGCGAATAGATTTAGGACTAGGGCGTGCCCCCGGCAGTGACCAAGTAACGAGTCGTGCACTAAATAACGATATGAGCCGCGCTGAAAACTTCCCGGGTGAGGTAACTGAGCTGCAAACATTGTTAGGTCCTTACAATGGTACGCATCCTATACGTGCTATACCGGGGGAGAACACAAACGTTCCTATTTGGTTATTAGGCTCGAGTTTGTTTAGCGCGCAGCTAGCGGCGCAAAAAGGGCTACCGTATGTATTTGCAGGACATTTTGCACCGCGCTTTGTGCACGATGCAATAGCGTTGTATAAGCGCGAATTTAAGGCATCAAGCGTACTTGATAAGCCATACGTCATGCTTGCACTGCCTTTAGTGGCAGCAGACACCGACGATGAAGCGCAATACCTGTCGACTACTTCTAAGCAACGTGTGCTCGAACTCATACGTGGTAACGAGCTGTGGCTAAAACCACCTGTTAAAAGCATGGATGGGTTGTGGAGCGAACAAGAACGCGCTCATGTAGAGAACTTTTTAAGTCTAAGCGTAGTAGGCGGACATGTAAGTATTAAACACAAGTTAGAGATGATAGCGAAACAACTAGAAGTTGATGAGTTTATATTTACCAATGATGTATTCGATAGTGAAAAACGCCACCGTGCACTCGAAATTTTAATGGAAATAAAACACTAAAATATAGTTAGTTAAGCAAGCGTACACTCTGGGCTTGTTAACATACAGACATCATCAAAAGTTAAACTTTTTTAACTCATTTTATTAACTTTAAGTGATGTCTGTATTTGTTATTTAAATATTCAAAGTAAATTTGATTGCTATTTTTAGTATATATTTTGCTTTACATACCGTTCTGTTTTTTCAATCGAACTGATTTAAATAATCAATTTTAAGATATCACTTTTATTTTTTATAATGTATGTATTAAACCAAACATCATTAAATAAAGGTAGGTTCACCGTGAAGTCTCTAAATAGCTCAACAGCTAATTCAGTTAACAAAACAGCGCAACCAAAAGTTGCACTGATTGCTGAAGGTGGCGGGCAGCGAGGGATCTTCACAGCTGGCGTACTTGATGCGTGGTTAGAGCAAGAATATGACCCATTCGATTTATTCATTGGCACCTCTGCAGGTTCGCAAAACTTAACTAGTTACTTAGCGCGTCAAAAAGGCTATGCCAAACGCCTAATTAGAGGGCTTTCGCGTAACAAACGTTTTTTTCAGCTTGGTCGCGGATTAGTGGGTAAACACATAGTTGATTTAGATTGGTACTTTGACAAAACCACTGAGGTAAAAAGAGCCATAGATTTTAAAACAGCTAAAACGAGTTTAGGCGCGCGTGAGCTACTTATAACAGCCACTAATGCACGAGACAGAAAAGCATATTACTTATCGCCAACAGGTGAGAGTGGTCAATGGCGTGATTTGTTAAAGGCTTCTAGCGCACTCCCGTTTTTATACAAACAAGGTGTAAAGTTAACACCTTGGTTAAACGCAAAAGCAGCGAATGAAATACACCTTGCTGAAGAGCAAGTACAGAGCGATTTTTATCTAGACGGCGGTTTAGCAGCTCCATTACCAGTGCGTGAAGCTTACAACCGAGGCGCTCGTAAAATTGTTGTAATAAGAACGGTTGACGCTAATTTTCAAGCGCAATCTGCATGGGTACAAAAGCTAAGATCATTTGCTATAGCATCAGGCTATTGTCCAAAAACATTGGACTACTTAATACAGCACGAGAAAGCGTATTTAGACGAGCTTGAGTTTATTGCAAACCCACCAGGTGATGTAGAAATAATACAAATTTTTGCAGACGAAAAACTGCATAGCAAATTATTAGGTAGTTCAAATAACGATTTACGTTTTGATCATAAATTAGGCTTAGATGCCGGTCGCTCATACTTAGCAATGCAAAATTTACAGATTAACAGCAACAACCATTACAGTGCACCTACACAATACAGCTATAACTAATTAAATATAATTACGCGGATTCAAATCTGAAGTGCATAACGTTTAGGCGGCTTTAGCCGCCAAGTGATCCTGCATCAATTTTGCAGGCGTTTCAAATCCAAGTGTCTTCCGCGGACGATTATTAAGTTGCTCAAGTACAGGTATTACTTGCGCTGGTGTAACCGCCGTAAAATCTGTGCTCTTCGGCCAATACTGGCGTAGTAATCCATTCGTGTTTTCATTCAATCCGCGCTCCCATGAGTGATAAGGGTGAGCAAAATAAACAGGAACACTTAAAGCCTCTGTGATTTGATCGTGATAAGCGAACTCTTTTCCATTGTCAGCCGTGATGCTATGAAGCGCTGACCTATATGGCCTTAATAGTTCTATCGTCGCCGCAGTGACGGCTTGTGCTGTTTTGCCTGCCACCTGAGTTGATACAGTGAATTGGGTGACCCGCTCTACAATGGTAACAAGGGCGCCTCGATGACCTTTACATATGACGGTATCTATTTCCCAATCTCCGATACGACCTTTCTTATCAACTATTTGTGGACGTTCTTCAATGCTAACGCGATTTTTTATTTGCCCTCGGTTTGTTTTACCATGACTGCGCTTGTGATATTTCTTACCGTGTCGGCGCAGATGTAGGTATAACTCACCACCTGCTTTTTTATCTTCCCAGATATACAGATAAATGCATTCATGGCTGACAGACCGTTCACTTTTTTTACGCAACCATCCCGTTATTTGTTCAGGACTCCACTTCTCATTAAGCTTCAGGGTAATTAAAGCCATCATTTCAGGTGTCATCTTAAGCGGTTTTCTTACACTTCTTCGGCGAAACAAAGCCCGCTCATGAGCTTGTTTATGTCTGTAACCTCGCTTACCTGTATTTCTAGAAAGCTCTCTTGAAATCGTAGATTGCGATAAATCAGTTAGCTCAGCAATACTTTGTTGCGTAAAACCACTTTTCTTTAGAACGGCGATCTGGCATCTTTGCGCATAGGTCAGTTGTTTGTAATGTCTCATTGTAAAATCTCTTGCCGGAGAAAAAGCAGTTAGCTTATGAGCAACTGACCACTTAATCTAGCCAAAACAAGTTATGCACTTACAATTTGAATCTAGGTTACAAAAAAGCGCATAACTTTATGCGCTATTTTTTTGCCATTCTTAATCCTCATTACGCCTCATATAAACCTTACTGCATCAAAATAAAAAACTATTGCATCTTGCACGCATACGCAAAACAAAATACTGAATATTAAAAAGATATTATTGATTTTTTAACTAATCAATATAAAGTGTAAGTGTGATTTATTATTCACATTTATAGAAATAAAATTCAGTGTTAAATGTACTTACTTACAGATTATTAAACATCAATACACACTTCACTATGGGGTAAAGCCAAACTTAAACACTATTATGTTTAATGCATAATGAGCTGCCGGATTTTTTAAGTTAAGTAGCGCTACATGCAGAGTTTAAAGTCGGTGCTAACATAAAGTAAAAGTATAAAATAAAAAGGGATTAGTAATGTTCGATACCGTCGTCAAAAGTGTAAACAACCTTTTATGGGGAGAAGGTCAGGTACTTATTTATATACTTTTGTTTACAGGTATATGGTTTTCGGTACGACTAAAAGCAATTCAAATACTTAAATTTAAACATATGTTTAGCCTTTTAAAAGGCAGCAGCAAATGTAAAAAAGACGACATTTCGTCATTCCAAGCGTTGTGTACAGGGCTTTGCGCACGAGTAGGGACTGGTAATTTAGCCGGTGTGGCAGTGGCAATTTCACTTGGCGGCAGCGGCGCTATATTTTGGATGTGGGTAATCGCCATATTGGGTATGGCTACAGGCTTTGCTGAAAGCGTACTTGGGCAAGTATATAAAGTGCGCGATAGTGGCGGCGAGTTTAGAGGCGGCCCTGCGTATTATATTCAACAAGGTTTGGGTAGTCGAGCATTCGCAATTGTGTTTGCCGCGTGTTTGTTTTTAGGTTACGGCTTTACGTTTAGTGCAATGCAAACTAACACAATTACCGACGCACTTAATTACGCGTTTGAAGTTCCTACATTTTATTCAGGCCTGGTTATTACCGTGCTAGCCGGCTCAATTATACTCGGTGGCTTTAAAGCAATTGCCCGGTTTGCAGAGCGTGTTGTGCCTATAATGGGCATTGTGTTTGTACTTGCTGCCGTAATTATTACTATTATAAATTTCACGCAAGTACCTGCCATGCTTAAAGATATATTTTTATCGGCGTTTGGTTTACAAGAAGCTGGGGCTGGTGCAATGGGCGCAGCCATTAAAAACGGTATACAACGTGGTTTATATTCTAATGAGGCCGGTGCAGGTAGTGTTCCGCATGCTTCAGCAAGTGCCAGCCCAATTCCTAACCACCCTGTAACGCAAGGTTACATACAAATGCTAGGCGTATTTTTCGATACAATAGTACTGTGTAGCTGTACCGCGGTGATCATTTTATTAGCCGATATAGACATAAGCGGCGAAATGGAAGGCATTCGTTTAACACAAAGCGCGATGACTGCTCACTTAGCACAAGGTGGTGTTTATTTTGTAGCTGCCGCTATTACCTTATTTGCTTTTACATCGGTGGTGGCAAACTACGCCTATGCAGAGAGCAACTTGCACTTATTTAAGCTCGACAACAAAGTAGGGCGCGGTATTTACACTTTGCTTTATTTATCAATGATGTTGTGGGGCGCGTCGGCCACTTTAAAAGAAGTCTGGGATTTAGCCGATATTGCCTTAGGGTTAATGACAGTGGTTAACGTTATCGCTATTATACTGTTAACGCCGACTATTTTGTCTGTTACCAGCGATTACCACGCACAAAGAGACAAAGGTTTAGAGCCCGAATTTAAAGTAAAAGATGTAAAAGTACAGGGCAAATGCGAAGACGGCATTTGGGACTAGTTCACGTATTTTAATATCAGTTTAGAATTTAAAAAGCGGTTTTATGGCAACATAAAACCGCTTTTTATTTTGCATAACTATTCATTTTTTAAAGCTTATTAAAAATGAAATAAAACAAGCTTTACGCACCCTGTTTTAAAGTTAATAGTAATTTTAAAGGTAACTTATAAAGGTAGTAGCATTAAATGATCGAGATTCACGCAGGGAAAACCGCAGCAAAAATAATAAATGAACAAGGCTTTAAACCTGAACTCTTCACCTCTTTTTTAGGTGCAAGTGGCGGTCCTAAATGGTTTACATTATTTGGTTTAGATAAATATATTTTTGGTGAATTTTTTAAAAATCGTACTCAACCGCTTAATTTAATTGGCTCATCTGCCGGCGCTTTTCGTTCTGCGTGTTTTGCACAAAACGATCCCGTTGCTGCCATTGAGCGATTAGCAAAATCGTATTCGCAAACTAGGTACTCAAGTAATAAACCAACACCAAGTGAAATCACAATAAAAGCGCGCGCATTACTTGAAGATGTTTTTGGCGATAACGGCGTAACCGAAATTATAAATAACCCAATATTTAAAGCGCACTTTATAGTGGCAAAATCGAATGGCTTTATTGCTAGCGAAAATAAATTAATACAGTTAATGGGTTTATCAAAAAGTTATATGTTAAACCGCGTTAACCGAAAATTATTAGGCTCGCAATATGAGCGTTTTATATTTGGCCCAGCAACAAGTGACTTATCAATTACCGACAGCTACAATTTTAAAACGCAAAACATAGCGCTTACTCAAAATAATTTAAAAGATGCATTACTTGCATCGGGTTCAATACCGCTTGTTATGCAAGGTATAAAAAATATTGCAGGCTCGCCGCAAGGAATATATCGCGACGGCGGAATTATCGATTACCACTTTGATTTAAAAATTAATAACCCAGGCTTAATTTTATATCCGCATTTTAATAGCGAGCCAAAAGCAGGGTGGTTCGATAAAAATTTAAAACGCAAAGTATCACCTCTTAATTACGACAACGTAGTAATGATCAGCCCATCAAAAGAATTTGTAGCAAGTTTACCTTACGGAAAAATCCCAGATAGAAATGACTTTACCGATCTAGATGCAGACACGCGTATTAAATATTGGAATACCGTGTTTAGTGAGACCGAGAAGTTAGCTGATGATTTTGACAGAAAGCTCAATAGAGAAAATGTTGAATTGAAAATAATTTGATGATCTAATCTATCAAGTAATGACTTTCTATGTCTGGTGGTTAATTGATAATTTAAATATTACGGTACTAATATTAAAGAAAAGGGCGAAAGCCCTTATTGCTAACGCTTAAGAATACTGTAAAGCAATATAGTTTTTCTTTTGTTACTAATGAATTTTAATATAAGGCTTCATTAACTTGGTTAGCTCTTTTAAAAAACAATTTAAATTAGAACTAGCTTCTCTATTGTATTCATAAATCATTTCTAGGGCAGTTGGTTCATCAGTGCTTTGCATTGCTCTTTTAGTACCATTAAAAGATACTGCACATTCATGTACTTTATCTAGAAATTTATAAATTCCAGATTTTGATGGAAATAGTAATTCTGAAGCATGAAATGAAGCAATAAAGTGGCTAAAAGTAATGTCAGAAATATACCCATTAGTATACTCTTGATATAGCTTCTGTGAATCTATATAAACTTTATATCTGCTATTAAAAAGAGCTAAATTAAGATTACGTTTTTGAATTCGAGTTTGAATGGACGCAATTACAAACATAGCTATAGCTATAAAAGCTGAGACCAGGGATACAATGAGTGTTAAGTTATCTATCGTGTTGATAGGCATTTTCTTTATCCTTGTTTATTTATTTAGTCTATCATATCAGAAAGAAAACAAATAAAAAGACTTATAAATCAGTGCTTTAATTGACCGTGCAGTCACTTAAACTAAAGTTTTTATTAACTTCCTGTTCTTTAAGATATTTCACCAATTATATTTAAAAGCTGGCTTTGTAGGTTAGATAAATAAATGTTCTAAGTTTTATTTTGTGCTTTAAACGTTTTATACATCTTTTCTGATATTCATTAAACAATGAAGAGAGGATGATAAGCATTGTATATTGTATATTGGATTTTATAAACGTTAAATTATTTTAGCTGATAGCTGATAGCTGATAGCTGATTACCCATAAATTACGTTATGTTAAATTGAGGGGGTTTTAATAAAGCAAGCGTGATTATACAAACCAGCTCGCTTTTAGGAGAGTAATTTGGTGGTTAATTAAGCTCTGAATCAACCCAAAACTTAGTTCCCTTTAATACAGCTTGTAGTGCAAGGCCATTTTCGGTTACAGAATATACAGTAACTTGATCTGCAATCGCTTCGGCAACCAATGCACCGCCTTTATCTTCATATTTTGCTGCTGCATCAGCGTTTCCGCCAAATGCCCAACCATGTTCAATAAATCTGTTTAATGCAGCTTGGTTATGAAAAACCATTACAACGTTAAAATCTTTAACGCCTAAGCCAAGTCCTAAACCGGCTTCGCCCATATTCATGTAAGTCGATTTACCTGTAAGATTATTTCTAACAACACCGTAACCACCGCCAAAGCTAGCAAGCACTACATTTACATTCGCGTTATCGAATACAGCATAACCAGCAGAGTTAGCAATTTGTTTTTTAACATCAGGTTTTTCAGCGTATAATTTATCTAATGTGTTTGCTTTCATACTTTGTACAAGTGAACGTTTTTCGCTTGGCGATGCACTACCTGTAGTAGCACACCCAGTTAACGCAACAGTTAAAGCAAGTACACTTAGTATAATTAGTTTTTTCATAATGTTTTCCTTAATAAGATATAGCAACCAACAACCATAGAATAATCACGGTATTAAAATAATTAGAGCTTTACTATGTCCAATACTAGACAGTATCGGACTTTAACGTTATTCTGTAAGTCTATTATTTAATTGAATATTTATACATTATGCTTGTTGCTTTGGTTGATACGTTAAAACAATTAAGATATCAAATTGCCCATCTAGATGACGGTACTCTCAATTCAGAATACCCAGAACTTGCATCCTTTATACAGGAAATTGGCTTGACTGTAACTGAATCAAAAGCCGATCTGACATTCTTGTATCAGTTTTTATATGTTTATGGCCGAAAATCAGAAGCCACTTATAGTCGTTTTCGAAATGAGCTTGAACGCTTTTATTTATGGTCGTGGTTAATAGCAGAAAAATCAGTATTCGATTTAAAACGTGAAGATATTGAAGCTTACGTTGATTTTATGGTTGAACCCGATAAAGCATGGGCTGCAACTTCAGTGCAATGGCGTTATAAAGATGAACAAGGAATTCGTCGATTAAACCAAAACTGGCGCCCTTTTATGCTTAAAGAATCCATTGCTAGTCAGCAAACTTTATCGTCTATGTTTACAGCATTAAATGTGTTTTATAAGTTTGCCTTACTAGAAGAAAAAACATTTGCTAACTTTGTCCCTGTTGTTAAAAAAAATAGTCCGTACTTAGTTGTTCAATCACAAATTCAAATTCCAGACACATTAAGCGATATTCAATGGGAATACGTTTTTGGTGTAACGCGTGATTTATGCGAACATAACCCTGATTTAGAGCGAAACTTATTTACGCTTGCCTGCTTAAAAGGTCTTTATTTACGAATCTCAGAATTATCTGAGCGCCCACAGTGGTCGCCGGTGATGTCTCATTTTTGGCAAGATAATGATGGTTTCTGGTTTTTACGTATTATGGGCAAAGGTAATAAATTACGAGATGTAACCTTAAGCGATGATTTTGTTGAATATTTAAAACGTTATAGACTATACAGAGGTTTACCTGCCCTTCCCCGTGTTGATGAATCAGATCCCTTGGTTCATAAAATTCGCGGGCAAGGTGGTATGACCGTAAGGCAAATTAGGCGTTTAGTTCAACAAAGTTTTGATTATGCACAGCAATCATTACTTGATGATGGTTTTAAAGATGATGCTGAACAACTTGGCGCTGCAACTGCGCATTGGCTTCGCCATACTGGTGCCACACATGATGCGCAAACCAGACCGCTTAAACATTTGTCAGAAGATTTAGGTCATTCTAAAATTGCGACTACCGATCAAATTTATATTCAAACAAATATTAAAGAGCGAGCAAAGTCAGGACTTAAAAGGAAAATTTAATGGAGTATTTAGTAATAGCATTTATAGGCGGATTATTTTTAATTTATTCTTTAACACTTCGCCAGTTAGAAAAAACAGAAGTAACAGGCCCAATGTTTTTTGTTGTTGGCGGAATATGTTTAGCTTCAATGCTACCCAACGAAGGGCATAAAATAAAAGAAGGCGTTGATCTTTTATTACCATTTATAGAGCTTACGCTAAGTATATTTTTATTTTCTGATGCAGCTAAATCAAAGCTAAGTGTATTAAGGCATAGTTTTCAGTATCCTAGTTTACTGTTGTTTGTTGCCCTACCCTTAACTTTATTACTCGGTATTGCTGTTGCTTTATTTTTCTTTGCTGAGCTTTCACTTATTCAAGCGGCTTTGCTCGCTATTATTTTAACGCCTACCGATGCAGCTTTAAGTAAAGGGCTATTAGCAAGTACACAAGTACCTGAAAAAATACGCGAAGGAATAAATACTGAAAGTGGTTTGAACGATGGATTATGCGTACCCATATTTTTAATATTTATATTACTCGCTAAAAATCCTGATTCAGCTATTACCGCAACACAAACATTAAGTGTGTTTGGACGAGAGCTTGGCTTGGCTTTATTAATAGCTATTACAAGTATTGCTGTTTTTATACCGAGTTTAAACTTTGCAATGAAACGTCATTACTTTGCACAAAATACCAGTCCATTTTTATTACTCGGTTTTGCAATGGCTGTATTTTCTGTCACTCAGTATTTTCATGGCAGTGGTTTTATTGCGGTGTTTATTGCAGGCTTATTATTTGATAAATTTTCGACCGAAGAAGTTAGAACAGAATTAATTGAAGACTCAGAGCACATAGCAGATTTCACATCGTTAATGATTTGGTGCTTGTTCGGGTTTGTTTGTGCTTACTTAGTTATTCCTAAATTAAATACTGAAATTATAATTTACGCTTTGTTAAGTACAACATTGATTAGAATAATTCCAGTTATGCTGTCTCTGCAGTTTACGGCATTGAGTATTAAAGAGCGTTTTACATTTGCGTGGTTTGGGCCAAGAGGATTAGCATCAATTGTTTTTACATTGATGGTGATAGATACGCAAATAGAAAACAAATATCAAATAGCGACAATAGCAATGACGACTATTCTGTTTAGTGTATTTATACATGGTATTAGCACTAAACCTATTGCTGATAGTTTTGTTAAAAAATAATTATTTAAACTAGGTAAATTAAGAATACGTATTAAAAAAGGCGTAACGGTTATTTTCATCACTGATGAAGTTAATCGTTGCGCCTTTTTTTATTTAATAAATAATTTACTAATTTGTATTTAGATAGAAATATTTAAGTACTCTTATATAAGTGATCTTATTTAAGCACTCTTATTTTATAAAGTTATTTAAGAACCTGTGCTAGTAATTCAATTGGGTGTTTTGGTTTAAACTTTTCAAAACGTTTAACTTGGCTACGACAAGAAAATCCCGTAGATAAAAGTTGCTCAGGTTTATTTTTATCTACAATTGGTTTCCAGCTCATTTCGTAAAGCGCACGTGAGTTATCTTGATTTTGTGCTTCGTGGCCATAAGTTCCCGCCATTCCACAACAACCTGTATTTGTTGTTTTTAATGTTAAACCAATATCATTGAAAATTGTTTGCCATACATTTGCTGCTTTTGGCAGCGCAGTTGTTTCAGTACAATGACTCAGTAATGTAAATTCGGTATCTGTATTTTGCTTTGCGCTTAGTGATTTAAACGATTGTGTTTCGAGCCATTCATGGGTAAGTTGCACATTAAATTCACCACGGTTATTTTCTAAAATTGTATTATATTCATCGCGGTAACACATAACGAGTGACGCATCTAAACCGACTAACGGTGCATTAATATCATTTAATTTATTTAAAAACTCGGCTGCATTTTTAGCTGTAACTTTAAATTCATGCAAAAAACCTTTTACGTGTTGCGGTTTACCATTTGGTTTAAAAGGTAATAGCATTGGTTTTTTGCCAAGTTGGATTATTAAAGTAATAAAACTTTCTACTAATTCGGCTTCGTAAAAGCTCGTAAATGGGTCTTGTACTATTAATACATATTTACTTTGTTGCTCTGCATTTAATTTATTTAATAAGTCAAAATCGAATTTTTGTATTTTAGTAACACGCTTTGAAAGTGCAGGAATACTTAACTGTGGTGTATCAACATAGCCAACCGTTTTTTTAATAACATTACTAACTAATGATGTTTTAACAATTGGATTTATAACTTTAGCGAACTTTGCCATTAATGGCGCGCTATTTTCTATGTTACCAACAAGGTAATCTTTTAGCGGGCGTGCATAATAACTATGATAATAATTTAAAAAGCGCGAACGAAAAGTGGGTACATCTACTTTAATTGGGCATGCAGTTGTACATGCCTTACACGCTAAACATTCATCCATTGACGCCTTTACTTCGTGAGAAAAGTCGTAAATACCTTTTCGTTTTTCGCGGCTATGAACAAAACGTTCCCACCAGGTGATTACTTCACCTTTGTTAAGTTGCTTTTCTACTTCGAGTAAATCTACATTTTTTGACTCTTGTAATCGAAGCCATTCGCGCATTAAACTTGCGCGTCCTTTAGGTGAATTACGACGATCGCCAGTTACTTTATACGATGGACACATAGGTGAATTTTCATCGTAATTAAAGCATATGCCATTACCATTACAGGTCATTGCATTGTTAAAACTGGTTTTAACTTCTATTGATATTTGCTTATCGAAGTGAGATCTTTTTTGTCCATCAACACTAACTAGTGAGTCTTCACTATCGATAGGAGTACATATTTTACCGGGGTTAATACGGTTATTAGGATCGAAAGCTGTTTTTATTTTACGAAGTTGCGTATATAAATGCTCACCAAAAAATTCAGGGCTATATTCACTTCGGTAACCTTTACCGTGTTCGCCCCACATTAAACCGCCGTACTTAGCGGTTAGTTTTACTACCTGATCTGAAATAGTTCGCAGTAGTTTTTCTTGTTCTGGGTCGCACATATCAAGTGCTGGGCGTACGTGTAAAACGCCTGCATCAACATGGCCAAACATACCATATTGTAAATTATGGCTGTCGAGTAATGCTCTAAATTCGACAATATAATCTGCTAAATTTTCAGGCGGTACAGCGGTGTCTTCTGCAAAGGCGAGCGGTTTTTGACTGCCTTTTACATTACCTAATAAACCCACTGATTTTTTACGCATTGCGTAAATTTTTAGTATATCGCTTTTATCACTGGTTAACTGATAACCAATAACGCCATTAGTTTGATTTATTACACATTCATCTAGAAGCTTACAAAGCGTGTCTACTTTGTCTTTTATATCATCGTTTGATACTGCATTAAACTCGACCATGTTAAGGCCTTGCATATCTTTATTTGGTACGTCGGTTATTAAGTCCGATACTAAATTCCAAATGATGTCTTCACGCGCTAAGTTTAAAACTTTGCTATCAACGGTTTCTACCGATGTTGCGCGTGCATCAACTAAAAACGGTGAATGGCGAAGTGCTGAGTCAAAACTATCGTACTTGATATTTATAAGGGTTTTAAATTCAGCAATCGGTGTTAGGTTTAATTTTGCTTCAGTAACTATACCAAGCGAGCCTTCTGAACCCGTTATTAGTCGGCTCATATCAAAAGTAAGTAAGTCATCACTTAGTACATGCTCTAAGTCATAGCCGGTTAAAAAACGATTTAACCGTGGAAACTTAGCTAAAATAGCAGCGCGTTCATTAACTGATATATCTAAAACTGTTTTATATAAACTACCAATTAGTGAGTCTTGATTCGCTATAATTTGTGCTTTGTCGATGTCTATTGGGGAGGTGCACATAGGTGTGCCATCGACTAAATAAGTTGTTAGCCCTAAAACATGATCGCTCGTTTTACCGTAAACTAACGAGCCTTGCCCCGATGCGTCAGTACTTATCATGCCACCAATAGTTGCCCTGTTACTGGTAGATAAATCGGGCGAGAAGAAAAAACCATAAGGTTTTAAAAAGTCATTAAGTTGATCTTTTATTACGCCGGTTTGAACGCGTACCCAGCCTTCTTCTACATTTATTTCGAGGATTTCGCGCATATAGCGAGACAAATCTACAACAATACCTGGTGTTAACGATTGACCGTTAGTACCTGTTCCGCCACCACGAGGCCCAAAAGTTAATGATAAAAATGGGTCGCGAGATGCAGTTTGCAGTGCGAGTTGAATATCTTTTTCATTTTTTGGAAAAATAACACCTTGGGGTATTTGCTGATACACACTGTTATCGGTTGAAGCAGTAATACGCGTTGCATAACTTGCATCGGTATCTCCACTAAAACCTTGGCTTGCAATGGTATCTAGGTAATTTGCGACAAGTTCTGTCGCGGCATCTTGCTGTGTAATTGTTGCTATCATGACGGCGATATTTTAGGGCATTTGACTAATTATATCATGGTGATGGCGAATAGAAATTGAAGATTTTACAGTTTGTAACACTCTTTTAGTCGATTTTAATGCAGCTTAAATTATACTCAAGTTAACGAGTAATGAGGTGTGTTATATGAAAAAATTACTATTACAGATCAGTGGCGTGCTATTTATTTTGCTAGGATTATTTTTTGCGATCGTCCCTGGCCCATCGCTTATATTTTTTATGGCGGGTTTATTGTGTTTTTCGTTTTACTACCCTAAAGCGCGACATTACTTATCATTTTGTCAAAAGGCGTTAACTAAATCATGTGCCTATTTAGATAAAAAATTAGCCCGTTAATTTACTTTTAATTGAGTATAAAAAAATGCCAGCAATTTATTGCTGGCATTTTTATAGCTTACATATTTATAGCTTACCTATTTATTACTTTGCTAATTTTTTAGCTAGGTATAACCATGTTTCTATTACTGTATCTGGATTTAGTGAAACAGAGTCAATACCCTGCTCTACTAACCATGCTGCAAAGTCTTCATGATCTGAAGGACCTTGGCCACAAATACCTACGTACTTTCCTTTTGCTTTAGCTGTTTTAATTGCCATAGAAAGTAGCTTTTTAATTGCAGGGTCACGCTCATCAAATAAATGTGCGATTAAACCAGAATCACGGTCAAGACCAAGCGTTAACTGTGTTAAATCGTTAGAGCCGATAGAAAAACCATCAAACATTTCTAAAAATTCATCTGCAAGTAATGCATTTGAAGGTAGCTCACACATCATGATTACTTTAAGACCATTATCGCCGCGTTTAAGGCCATGCTCTTCTAGTAATTCAATTACGCGTTTACCTTCTTCAAGGGTACGTACGAATGGGATCATGATTTCGATATTAGCCATATCCATGTCGTTTCTTACGCGTTTTATAGCTTCACATTCTAGTGCAAAACAATCGCGGAAGTCTTCAGAGATATAACGTGCGGCACCACGAAAACCAATCATTGGGTTTTCTTCTTCCGGCTCGTATTGCTGACCGCCAACTAGGTTTGCGTATTCGTTAGATTTAAAATCAGACATACGAACAATTACACGCTCTGGTGCAAATGCACACCCTAGAGTAGAAATACCTTCAACCAGTTTTGTTATGTAAAACTCTACTGGTGATTCGTAACCGGCAATCATGTCAGTAATTTCTGCTTTTAATGCATCTGTTTGTGCATCAAAATTTAATAACGCTTTAGGATGAACGCCAATCATACGGTTGATAATAAATTCAACTCGCGCAAGGCCAACACCGGCATGCGGTAAGCGTGCAAAGTCAAATGCACGATCGGGGTTACCTACGTTCATCATAACTTTCATTGGTAGTTCTGGCATTTTATCAACGCGTGACGTTAGTATTTCAAAATCTAAAATACCTTCGTAAATAAAGCCGGTATCGCCTTCGGCGCATGATACTGTTACTTCTTGGCCCGCTTTAATTAAATCAGTTGCGTTGCCACAGCCTACCACTGCCGGAATACCAAGTTCGCGTGCAATGATTGCCGCGTGACACGTACGTCCACCACGATTTGTAACAATCGCTGCTGCACGTTTCATGATTGGTTCCCAATCAGGGTCGGTCATATCGGTAACTAAAATATCGCCTACTTGTACCTGATCCATTTCTTTGATTGAATCAAGAACACGAACAACACCGCTACCAATTTTATGACCAATTGCACGGCCTTCAACAACAACGTTGCTTGTACCATTTAATTGAAAGCGTTCCATTACGTTAGAGTCTTCGTTTGAGCGTACAGTTTCTGGACGTGCTTGAACTATATATAGTTTGCCGTCGTTACCGTCTTTTGCCCATTCGATGTCCATAGGACGACCGTAATGTTTTTCGATGATTACAGCTTGCTTGGCAAGTTCTTGCACTTCTTCATCTGTAATCGAAAATTTATTTGAAAGCTCAGGGGCAACATCAACGATGTCTACTTGCTTACCGTGTGCTTTATCTTCTGAGTAAATCATTTGAATGGCTTTAGAGCCAATGTTACGACGTACTACTGAAGGTTTATTTTTAAGGAGTGTTGGTTTATGAACATAAAACTCATCAGGGTTAACTGCGCCCTGTACAACCATTTCACCTAAGCCGTAGCTTGATGTAATAAATACAACGTCTTCAAAACCAGACTCTGTATCAATGCTAAACATTACGCCAGATGCTGACTTATCTGAACGTACCATGCGCTGAATACCCGCTGATAGGGCCACACCACGGTGATCGTAACCTTGGTGAACTCGATATGAGATTGCACGGTCGTTAAATAATGAAGCAAATACGTGTTTAATAGCGACCATGACTGAATCGATACCAACAACGTTAAGGAAAGTTTCTTGCTGGCCTGCGAATGATGCATCTGGCATATCTTCAGCGGTAGCTGATGAACGTACTGCGAATGATACATCTGCTGCAGTATCGCCATGAAGTTGGCTATATGCGTCGCGAATGGCTTGATCTAGGTTTGGTTGGAATGGTGTGTCGATTATCCATTGGCGGATATCGGCACCGACTTTAGCGAGTGTATTTACATCATCAACATCGAGTGTATCTAGAATGTTGTGAATTTTTGCTGTGAGTCCTGATTGATCTAAAAACTCATTAAAAGCATCTGCGGTAGTTGCGAAACCACCCGGTACTTGTACACCAGCGTTTGCTAGGTTTGAAATCATTTCGCCAAGTGAAGCGTTTTTACCGCCAACTCGAGGAACATCTTGCATACCAAGCTCTTGATACCAGAGAACGTATTCTTGCACGGATCTTTCTCCAAAAAAAACAAATTGTAGGTCTAACTGTGAGAGTTAAGAAAGAAAACCTTTTATAAAGGTCATCATCATTCTACACTGGCAATAGTCCTCACGTAAACCGTGAGAAACCCATTTTAGGGATTTAAACGCAATAAAAAGGTTAATTATGAGAACTGCTTTTTATATATCAGATGGAACCGCTATTACTTCAGAGGTGTTTGGGCATGCGACTTTGTCGTTGTTTCCTATCGATTTTAATCATAAAACAATTCCATTTGTAGAAACTGAAGAAAAAGCGCACGAAATTAAAGCATTAATTAATGCAACCGCTGCAAAAACAGGCGAAAAGCCATTTGTTTTTTTTACTTTTGTTAATCACAATTTAAGTGAAATTATAAAATCAGCTGATGCAGTCACGTATGACTTTTTAACAACGTATAGCGAAAAAATAGAAAAAGAACTCAATGTAGCCCCAGTTCCTAAAATACATCGTACGCATTCCATCCACGAAAAAAGTTATGATTTTAGAATTGATGCCGTTAATTATGCTCTTATGAATGATGATGGCGGAAATATTAAAAACTTTTCTGAAGCAGACATCATTTTAATTGGTGTTAGTAGAAGTGGTAAAACACCCACAAGCTTATACTTAGCACTGCAGTACGGCATTAAAGCGGCTAACTACCCTATTACAGAAGAAGATTTAGACAATGAAGGTTTGCCTAAGTGTTTAGTCCCTTATAAACATAAGCTATTTGGACTTACGATTGACCCTGAGAGACTTGCGGCTATTAGGCATCGACGTATGGCGAACTCTAAGTATGCTTCAATTAAACAGTGTCGTATTGAGGTTCGCGAAGTGGAAATGTTGTATAAGCGTCATAAAATTGCTTACTTTAATTCTACGCATCATTCTGTTGAAGAAATATCTGCAAAAATATTGATAGAAACAGACTTGGAGCGCCGTAAGTACTAACTTACTAATAAAATTAAAAATTAAAAAAAAAAAACCGCAACTAAGCGGTTTTTTTAGTATCAATAAATATTATTTACGTGCGTCTTTTAGTAAATCAGCTACTAAAAAGCCTAACTCTAATACTTGGTCGGCGTTAAGGCGTGGATCACACTGTGTTTTGTAACGCTGCGCTAGGTCATCGTCAGATAAACCGTAAGCACCGCCTGTACACTCTGTAACGTGCTGGCCTGTCATTTCTAGGTGAACACCACCTGCGTATGAACCTTCAGCTTTATGTACAGCGAAGAACTGACTGATCTCGCGCATAATATTGTCGAAGTTACGTGTTTTGTAACCTGATGTCGCTTTTTCAGTGTTACCGTGCATTGGATCTGAGCTCCAAATTACTTTACGGCCTTCTTGTTGAACTCTTCTTACTAGTGCTGGAAGTTTTTCAGGAAGTATATCTGCACCCATACGCGTAATTAGCGTTAAACGACCAGGAATGTTATCTGGGTTTAATGCATCAATTAAACGAATTAGGTCATCTGGCTCCATACCTGGGCCAACTTTAACACCAATTGGGTTTTTAATGCCTTTAAAAAATTCAATATGTGCATGGTCTAGTTGACGAGTACGTTCACCAATCCAAACAAAGTGAGCAGAACAATCGTACCAATCACCAGATAAGTGGTCGCGACGAGTAAGCGCCTCTTCGTAACCAAGTAATAACGCTTCGTGAGAAGTGTATAAATCGGTTTCTTTTAAGCTTGGCGCAATTGTAGAGTTAATTCCGCACACTTCCATAAACTCTAGTGCGTCTTGAATTTTATCAGCAAGCTGTTGGTATTTTTCTTTAAGTGGATTTGCAGCAACAAAGCCCATGTTCCAACGGTTTACCTGGTGAAGATCGGCAAGGCCACCTTGTGCAAAAGCACGTAATAAGTTTAACGTAGCGGCACTATGATGGTATGCAGTCATTAAGCGTTGTGGATCGGGTATACGTGCTTCTTCTGTAAACTCGATATTATTAATAATGTCGCCACGGTAAGATGGTAAAGACACGCCATTAATTGTTTCTAAGTCTGCTGAACGAGGTTTAGCGTATTGACCAGCCATGCGCGCTATTTTAACTACAGGGCATTTACCGCCGTAAGTTAATACAACAGCCATCTGTAAGATTGTTTTGAATGTATCGCGAATGTTAGCGGCATTAAAATCGCTAAATGATTCTGCACAGTCACCACCTTGAAGTAAAAAAGCACGCCCTTCGCACACATCTTCAAGTTGTTTGAATAGGCTTCTTGTTTCTTCAGCAAAAACTAAAGGTGGTGCCGTTTTTAATTGGCTTTCTACTGATTTAAGTATTTCTTGATCCGGGTACTGTGGCTGCTGCAGTATTGGCAGCTCTCTCCAGCTATTTGGGTTCCACGGTTGCATAATTTTTCCTCATTCCTACATTACCTGATAAGAAGAAATTAACGTATGCAGGCCCCTATGTTCAAGGACTAAATTCACTATTTTCCAATTATTTAGTTATGAGTTAAGTATAATAGTAATCTTACTTAACCTAGGTGGTTATATAACATACACTTTAGTTTTATTTCGAAGAAACTAAAGTGTTTAAATACATGCGTTTAGAGCTAACTATTTATAATTTTAACGCATTGAGAATAAATAGTACATAAGGGTATGTTATACATAATTTAGCTAGGAACACATCATACTTAAATGGCAGCTTCTGTAACCTTAACTTTACGCGGGTAATTAATTAAAAGCTATCAAATGCTATGTGCAGACCTTAATGTATGATATGAGCGTTTGTGGTAATCACTTATCTGCGCTTTAAATCCTAGACGCATAGTCTTGTATAGCACTCGTATGCAGGACTATATTCACAAGTGCCACAACTTAAAGGTGTGGTAGGCCATTAAGTTTTCTCTTCAAAGTGATAGTGCTAATTTACAATTCATCATGATTAAAGCCCCTACTGCTTGAAGCATCCTTAAAGAGGAACTGATATCAAAAAGCATTTGTAGTCATTGTAACCTTTAGCCTGATCACCGTACTGCCAACACGGTGTAATATGAGTCAGTAATTATAAATAATAATGAATGCTAAGAGGGTTAGATAAATATATGAAATTATATAACTCCGCTTAACTCATTTTTCTAAACTTAGTTTTACCACCTACTACTTAGATAATCTAGCACTTGGCGTATTAGCCTTTTTATATACGACAAAGTAAATACTCCAATGTCATATGAATTAGTAAGGAGTTTCAATCTTTCTTCATTTATATATTCTCACCTTAAAGAACACATCATACTTAATTTAATTATTATATTACTGTAAGCCCCGAGAACTGTTTATTATTTATTTAGACAAAGCAAAGTGCATGTAATAATATGAGGCTAGTAAGATGTGTTCTTTGAGGTGTGTAATGGTAACTAAGGTACAAATTAGAAGTCAGTTTGATTTAATGAACGAATTAACTTTGAGGTTGATTGAAGAACTAAAAGAGTGTGAATTCTCCAAAGCGGAATATTATCAATTACCAGATGTAAGTAGTTTCGATGAGAGTAAAGTTCCAGAATCTATACTTGTTTCTAAAATCACTGGAGTACCTGCTCAAAAAGCAATCCTAAACTCTTTTTCAGACATGTATAAAAAATCAGGATTAAGCAGTCGTGTTTTAAAAAGACACCCTGGTTTGCTCGTCATTAAAAATGCAGATAAACACGCTTTAAATAATCGTATAGCTCAAGTAAATAAAGCTAAAACTACGTTTAAAGAATGTATTTTAGCTATTGATAGCAACGATGCTCGATTTGAAGCAGTTCACAATGCTATACCAAATTTAATAACGCTTGCTGCATATCGTAAAATTCATAGTGAAAGCGAATCGCCATTTTCGGTTAGGTTTACTTGGATGCACAAACACGCAACTAAAACGCTGACTAAAAAAATGGCTCTCGAAATGCTCGACAAATCGGCCAGTTATCGAAATCCAAGAATGATAGATCAACAAAAATGGCAATCACTTGTAGCTCAAGAACAATTACGGGTTGCTAGTTTAGGCGAAAAGGAAAAACTTAGAATTCGCCGCCCTACTCGAGTGAGTCCACAGGTAAATGTGAGATATACGGCGCAAAATCGCTATCATGTGAGTGCTGCATTACCCTTTATTCTGATTAATCCAGAACCAGACGTAAAATTAGGTATATTACCTGATTATCAAAAACCCGAAACTCACCCTCGTAAGCGCGAGTATGATTTTTTGGTTGATAGGTTATATTTAGAACAGGTTGAGCGGTAGTCATTATGTTAAAAAGGCCACATAGTGTGGCCTTTTTAGTTATGCGTACGTTATTTAAAATAACGGTTATTATTTTTCTACTATTTCTTCAATTTTATCTTCATCAATCAGCACGGCATTTTCAACAATGCGTTTACCGCCTTGGATTTCAATGCGTTTATTGTGTTTGTTCAATGTAAGTATTTCATCGCAAAACTGATCAGACGGGTGCATTTCGTATGTGTAATCGATAATGTTACCGGTTTTGTCATCTTTAACGTTTGTAATGCTGTATTCTGATATTGCACCTTTTTCAATCAAATCTTTCATTGTGGTGGTCATATCACGACGAAGTGCTTTTAATTTATTTTCGGTAATATCATCTGTTGAATAAATAGATCCGTATTTTTCCATAATAGAAAGTAATCTAAAATGGTACGTTTTACCTGGTGCTGCATAACGCCAAAGGTGATACAAACGAAGCATCATCCAACGCGATAATCCACGTTTTAATTCTTGAGCGCTATTAAAGTAATACCCTTTGTATTCAAGGTTATCAATCATGTTATGAACAAATGCATTTAAACAGGCGACACATTTTACATTGCCACCCTGACCTTTTTTGCCACTAAAATGCAGTGACGATAAAAAGTTCATGTTTGACTCGTAAAACGAATCATCTATATCAGAATTTTTAGTATCTGTTGCCGAATATTTAAATGAAAGTTTAGAACCTTGCAATGCTTCAAGTGACTCTTTTATAGCAGGATATGGCATTGACTGCCCTACCGCTTTGAGTTCTTGTGCTAATTCGTTCATAGAAAAAACAACCGCGTATTGAATACCGGATTTAAAATTAATTTTAACTATTTTGCCTTTAGAAGCTAAACGAATAAGTGCTCGCTCTACTTTTTCTTCTCTATCTGATGGCCAAACAAGGTATTCAACATCTTCGCCATCTTTGCGTGTACTTACAACAGCTGGCGTTATTTTTATTTCGCCATCGTACAAAATACCATCTACTTTTTCAGATATTTTACGCGTAATAATTGTTTTTTTAGGCGCTTCTTCAAGTGGCAATTTTTTATAGCCCGAGCGAACAAAGCGTCCCCACAAATCATAGTGATTAAACGTGTTTGAATATGCACGTAATCCATGTGCTGCATTTTCAATAGAAATTCGCACGTCTTTGTTGTCTGTAAATAGTGCTAAACTTTCGTTATCTATTGCACTTTCCACCCCGTGGATTTGGCCCCTAAGTGTATCGGGCAAGTTATCTACCGAGATGTTGACCTTTCGGCTCATTGTTCTTATTTCCATTTTTATTGCGACAGCTAATAACAACACATTAAGCAACAAAAGTTAAATGTTTAAGTTAGTATAAAAGTGATCTGACTTTAAATAAAACGTTTGGATCACTATTATACTAAGTGATGTACATTACTTACGATTTCAGATCATATTTATACTAAGTGGACTATCACAAATCTAATTTTTACTAACTCAGCTGTTATTTTGTCCATTACAATGGCTTAATTTTAAAATTAAGCACGACAAATACACCAAAAAATATATTCCCCTGTGGATAAAGCCTTACCGAGTTAGAATAGATCTGATCTGTACCAAGTACAGATCAGATCTATACTAATTAAAAGCGTATTTTGATGTTGCGACTAGTGCATAACTTTATAATTTACTTAGTAAAAAACTGATCTGCAGGGCTCTTTTTGTTCATAACTTCATGCGTAACCTGTGTATAACTCTATATTTAAAATAGACCTTAGTAAAAAGCTGATCCGCAGGTAGATAAAGATCTGATCTTAACCAAGTATAAACCTGATCTGCTTTTTTAAACATTATTCATATAAATCATAATGTTATGTGCTGTTTTTACACCCTTAACCTTTATTACCTTATATATTTAACCACCTTTAAACTTCTTTATTTATACTAAGCAATATTAAAGGTGTAAAAATATTTTTAGATGTCTTGTTTTTAAAATGCATGTCGTCTTAAATAGTTGTTTACAGCTATTTGAATGGACATTATACTAACTGCCTAACTTTGAGGAAGAAAGTATGTCTATCAACAATAACGCATTAAGTACCTATCGGCTTTTGAAAGCCACAGCTGAAGTTGCTGAAAAATCATTAGAAGGACGTATTCAGCACTACCGTGCCCATCTTAAATCAGAAGAAAAAGAATTAAGAACGTATACACAAAAAGCAGCTGCTGATTTATTAGGTTGTAATAATCGTACTTTAAAAAGACGTCATGATAATGGCGACTTCGATGATTTAAACATAAAACGCGGTGCTAACGGTCACTATGCTTACACATTAGTAAATATTTTTGCTATGGCCGATATTATGGACATTAAACCAGATCATCGTACTGGTGATGACAAACTGCAAGTTATTGTAATTAATTCTCTCAAAGGCGGCTGCGGTAAAACTACCAGTATGGTTAATATAGCGGCAGCGCTTGCAACTACAAATATTAAACGTTATCGCATTGGTATTATAGATTTAGACCCACAAGGCTCTTCTTCAAGCTTTTTTCCTTCAAGTGAGCACGACCCGATTACTGTTGGTGATTTAATGCGTGATTGCATAGATTTAGACGAGGGTGAAACATGGCCTGAATTTGTGTCTAACTCATTTTTACCAACGCATATCCCAAATATTCGTGTATTACCATCGGGTATGGATGACTTTTACTTTGAGCACGAAACGGCAACATTGCTCAAAGATACCTCAAATTATGAGCAAACTCGCCATTACCACAAGTTACTTGAGAAAGTAATTGATCCCGTTAAAGACGAGTTTGATATTATCTTAATTGATACTGCACCTACCCTTAACTTTATGTTTTATAATGCATTAATGGCATCTACTGCGATGCTTATTCCTGTTCATCCGGAAGCTGTAGATTTTGATGCTAATAACAAATATTTAAAACGACTAGGTGAGATTTACCATACAGTTGCAGCACTTGGCCATGAGGGCTGGGACTTTATGCAATTTTTAGTGACCAACTATGTGAAAGGTAATCACTCACAGCGCGATATCGTTAAAGATGTTCGTAGTGCATTTGGCCGCCAAGTAATGAGCTACCCAATCAATCACAGCTCCGCGATTACCGCTAGTTCATCGTCTTTCAACACTATTTTTGATCAAAAAGCATCAGACAGCTTAGCAAGTCGTGAGTCATTAATGCGCGCTCAAGAAAATATTAAAGATGTGGTCGATGAGCTAGAAATGCTTATTCGTTCAAATTGGCAGTCAACTCAATCAACACTCAATACCCCTAAGTAAGGATGTTAAATAAAAATGGCTAAAAAACGTAAAAATGACACCCGCTTAGATCCATTTGCAACTGCTGTAGGTAGCAGTAGTCTTGATGCATTACTAGAACAAGCGAATGCTGGCGATGTAATTAGAATGCCTGCACCGAGCGACCCTGCTCGTCAAATTACGCTTGTTTGTAAAGTGATCGCACATGCTGATATTGAATCTACCACTGGTGTATATGGCAAAAATCGTCGTGTACAGGCACTTCTAAACGAAAAGTCAGTATCAGACATTCTTCCTGCAATTCGTGAGGATGGCCGAAATCAACATCCTGCCCTACTTTGGGATCAAGGTGACAAAAGTTTAGTTCTGGCAGGTTCACGTCGTCGTATGGCCTGTATTTTAGGTAACGCAGATTATTTAGTACTTAGTTCAAGCGATTTTACTGATCAAGATGCAAAAATTTTAGCGGTATCTTCAGATCAATACATTGCTCCTAGTTTATGGGAGCTTGGCCAAGCTTACCAACAAACTAAAAATGAGCTTATTGAGCAAGGTAAAAAAGGATCTTACAGAGAGATTGCCGCGGTAGAAGGTGTATCGCATACTGCAATTGCAGATGCAATTAAAGCTTATGAGCAAATTCCTGCTGATGTCATTGCGCTTTACCCTACTGCTAATCACGTAGGTCGCGAAGTCGCTAAAAAACTTGTTAGCGCAAAGGAGCGAGACGAAGAGGCGTTTAATCAACTTGTTAGTGCCCTTGCTAGTGATGAAGAGTTAAATGCGATTACAAGCGACGACAAGCGTGCAATGGCGATCACTAAATGCCTAACTTCAGAGCCACAAGTAGTTGTTAAGCGCGAAGCTGTACTAGAAAATAACTTCATATCGGTACAACGCAATTTAAAAAGCGGTGATGTCTCTATCAAAATTGATAATAAAGTGATGACAGACAAACGCTTAGAGCAATTAACTAAGTTATTAAGTGCCTTTAATTAGTTAGTTAAATAATGATCTGTCAGGCATATTTACTTAGTTAAATAGTGATCTGGCAGATTGTTTTGTTAGTAAAAATCTGATCTTTACTAGCCTATTTCCTCTTCAAATAATCATATTCCTTCTTCAAGATCACTTTTTTACTAACTAATCTCCTCTTTTTAGCTATATTCCTTCATTTATTATTATTGTTAGTAAAATCGTGATCTGTAATGCTTACTTTTATGTTTCTAACTATATGTAACTTCTACCATTGCAGTTGTTTTAAATATTATTTTGTAAAATTGGATGCTTATTTTTACTTACAAACTGATTTTTTACTAAGTTATCAGCTCCAACCAGTTTATATCTTGTTAATAGTGCTTTAGCTCAGAGCACATAAGGCATATACTGGCAGGATTATTTTTAAAATTTAATGCTTAGAGTGACATGTCTGCTAACTTATCAAAAAATGATTTAATGGCTATTTTTGAAGAAATTAAAAATGAGCAGGCTACCCAGTTTCCTCTGTCTGAACGCTTTATTAAAAAACTTTTCCGTGAAAATGTTTTAGATAAAGGCAAAGAATATTATAAGAAAGGTCAAATCACTTGGCTAGAACACACCCCTAATTTTTCTGTAGTCGACTCTACTGTACAAGTGGATAATGGATCATCGTTTAACCAACGTATTGAGATCAGTAAAGTACCAACTGGTTATTCTGTTGATACGCATTGTACGTGTAATGCAAAAACTAAATGCCGACACTTAGCTGCTATTTTATTTAAGCTCAAAATAGAGCACTCTGGTGAATATGGCGAAGATTACTTTATTAATGACTGGTTTAGCGAATTAAGCGCACTTAAAAGTGGTGATCAAAACACGCCATCGCAAGTATTATTATTTGTATTAGATATTGAGAATAACAAAGTATTCTTAACACCTAAAATAGCGAATGTTGAGACTAAAAAGAATTACACGCTAGGTCGAAACCTGACCGAGCAGCAGTTAAATAGTTTTGTAACGCCGAGTGACTTACTCGAAAGTGATTTTAGATTATTTAGTTGGATACGCTCACAAAATGCAGTTGGGAGTATTGAGCTAAAAGGCCAGTGGGGTTTTAGTGCCTTACAACAGTTGATAGCTACAGAACGCCTGTTTTTCCAGCGTTCTCGAGTGCCAATTAAAGCGCAATCTGGCCAAGCATTAAGTTTTAGTTGGGAGCAAGATAAAGATCTCTCACAATTAGTTATTAAGCTTGAGCAAACACAAAACTGGGCTTTATTAAAAACAACACCACCTACTTACCTCGATTTAGATCATTTAAAAGCGGGCCGTCTTCGCACCCCATTGAGTGCAGACGAAATAGCACATTTACAAACTATGCCTGCTTTGCATGACGCTAACTTTGATAGAATATATAAGCAGCTTGCCGATAACTTTGGTGCAGGTGTAATACCCCACCCTACTAATTTACAGCCAACATTGCCTAAAATCTCTAGTAATGCTGTTTTAAAAGTAACTATGGGCGATCAAGGTTTATCTCTTTCGTTGTTATTTAAGTATAAAAATAAAAACTATTTAGCAGGTGCTGCACCTGCAAGTACGATTAATAGTGCATTTGAAAATACTGTAACTAACGAGCTAATTAACTTAGGATTTGAATTTTGTAAAGGGGGTTTACAAAGTGAACTGGTATTTACAAAGCAGTCTTCAATCCATTTGCATTGGCTAATATACGAAGTATTCCCTGGCTTTAAGCAACGCGGTTGGCAAGTAAGTGTAAGTAAAGTAACGAGTCCTAATCCGCAGTGTGAAGTTAGTTTACATGTACACCGCGCAGCAGGGCATCAAATGCACTGCAAAGTATTGCTATGTGATGCTAAGGCATCGCTGTTGTTTACTAATACTGACCCGCTATATCAGTCATTAAATCGCCAAAGTGAACTATTTTACTACTATCCGCTTGGTCGTGAATTTGGGGTTATTAATAAGTCAGCAATTAACTTATTAAATGAATTTAAAGAGCGTTTTGAATTTGTAAAAACACGAGACGAATTTAATATTCCGCTTTCGTATTTACCTGAATTAGTAAAGCACACTGCTATAAACGTAGAGCTTCACGACGACTCATTAGAGCTATACTTACAAGAGCTAAATAGTCCCGATAAAGCAATTACTAAGGTTTCATTACATGGCTTAAATGACTCAGTAACACTTCGTGAGTACCAACAGCAAGGTGTTGACTGGCTTAGCTTTTTAAAACGTCACCAATTAGGTGGTATTTTAGCTGATGACATGGGTCTGGGTAAAACCTTGCAAGTTATTGCATTTTTAGCCAGTACATTTAACCGCCCGCAAGCGGGCCCTACACTTATAGTGTGTCCAACTAGTTTGGTGAGTAACTGGAAAAACGAAATTATTAAGTTTGCTAAAAGCTTAAAAGTCACCACTATTTTTGGTTCAAACCGTAACGATCCTTTACAGCACTTAGCGCAAGCGCAGTGTATACTTACTACATATCCACTTTTAAAGCGTGATATTGCATATTATTCGCCATTATATTTTGAAAATATAATCCTCGACGAAGCACAATACATTAAAAACGATACCGCACAGGTTTCGCGATTAGTTAAACGCTTAAATGCCGACTTTAAACTTTGTTTAAGTGGTACTCCAATCGAGAATAATTTACTTGAGCTTAAATCGTTACTCGATTTTGCTATGCCATCGTTACTTGGGTCTCAAGCCCACTTTAAGCAGCACTTTCAAACGCCTATTGAGCGTGAAGCTGATATGGAGAGAGCTGAGCAGTTAAAAGCGTTAATTATGCCTTTTATAATGCGCCGCACTAAAGCACAAGTAGCGCAAGAGCTGCCTGAAAAAACAGAGCTAACTAAAGAGTTTGAGTTTGAGCCTAAGCAAAAAGAAATGTATCAAGGTATTACACGTTCATTAGAAGAGAAGCTAATAGACTTATTTGCCGAACAAGGCGCACAAAAAAGTAAACTTGCATTTTTAGAGGCACTTTTAAAGTTAAGGCAAATTTGTTGCCACCCTAAATTAATAGATCCAGACACTCAAGCAGGCTCCGCTAAGCTTGAATGGTTAACAACACACTTACCGCTTATGTTAAGTCTCGGTCGTAAAATTATTATATTTAGTCAGTTCACATCGGCACTTGATTTAATAGCCCAACGCCTTGAAGAAATAAACATTAACTTTAGTATGCTTACAGGCCAAACGCGCCACCGAGATAAAGTAATCGACGAGTTTACCAGTGGTAAAACATCAGTGTTTTTAATTAGCTTAAAAGCTGGCGGTACAGGCCTTAACCTTACACAAGCCGATACAGTTATTCACTTTGATCCATGGTGGAACCCTGCTGTAGAAAAACAAGCGACTGATAGAGCTTACCGTATTGGCCAAACTAACCCTGTATTTGTGTATAAGCTCATAATGAGTAATTCAATAGAGCAAAAAGTATTTAAAATGCAACAAGACAAACAAGCCCTTGTAGATGCGTTATTTACTGATAAATCAATGAGCTTTACAAAATTTGATGAACAACAAATGTTATCGCTAATTAAAAACTAAATTGATTTAAAAAGTTTTGATCTTTTTATGAACTTAATTAAAAAGCGGACGTCTACAATTATGCTTGTTGGTTAATTGCAGTTAGCACAAGCATCATGTTGATTCCCCATTTAGTTACTAATTTTAGTAATGATTAAGCCAGCCCATTTTGAGTTGGCTTTTTTTATGCCTAAAATTTAGCGTTCGGCACTTATTTTAAAAGTTTTTACTTTTTTATGAACTTAATTTAAAAAATGGCGTCTACTATTATGCTTGTTGATTAATTGCAGTTAATACAAGTTTTCATGTTGATTCCCCCATTTAGTTACTAATTTTAGTAATGATTGAGCCAGCCCATTTTGAGTTGGCTTTTTTTATGCCCAAAATTTAGCGTGGAGCACTTATTTTAAAAGTTTTTATTTTTTTATGAACTTAATTAAAAAAGTGGCGTCTATTATTATGCTTGTTGATTAATTGCAGTTAATACAAGTTTTCATGTTGATTCCCCCCATTTAGTTACTAATTTTAGTAATGATTGAGCCAGCCCATTTTGAGTTGGCTTTTTTTATGCCTAAATTTAGCATTCAATTTTTATTTTAAAAGTTTTGATCTTTTTATGAACTTAATTCAAAGAGCGGCGTCTACTATTATGCTTGTTGATTAATTGCAGTTAATACAGGTTTTATGTTGATTTCCCCCTATTTGATTACTAATTTTAGTAATGATTAAGCCAGTTCATTTTGAACTGGCTTTTTTTATGCGCATAATTTGATTTGTTTAAATCAACCCGAATAAAAATAAATGATCTTTCGTAAATTAATTTGAATTAATTATTTTGTTTTCCGGTCTACTCTAATGCCTGTTGTTATATAGCCTCACCCAGTAATATTAGTTATTTTGGTGATTATGTATTTAAGTTGCAGCTTACTCGGGCACATGTTGATTTTCCCTTTGATTACTTAATTTAGTAATATTTGACCAGCTTATTTTGAGCTGGTTTTTTTATGTCTGTAATTTCTTTGCTCCCCTACTTCTATTGTGTGTTATTGGTTATGATGGCATGTCTCTAAATTTTATAAGTTTATTTTATGCTCACTCAAGTACTCACTAATATTGATTGGCTAAGCGCCGGTGCTGGTGTTGCGTTAGGCGTTGTATTTTACGGCGTTGTATCAACACAGCTTCGCAAAAAGCTACATCTACAAATAAGCGAACAGCAGCAACAGCTTTCCCTATTACAAAATCAATTTGATAATAAAGAGCTGCAATATAGTGCCTTGCAAGAAGATCACGAACTGCTAGAACATACTCACCAAGAACAGCGCGATGAAGCCCAGCATTTTAAAACGCGTTTTAGCGAACAAGAAAAACAAAGCATTCAATACAATCACTTTTGGCGTAAAGCCGAAGGCGAGCTTGCAGCGCTTCGTGAGCAATATAATCAACGCGATGTTGAATATAATAATATGCGCACCACCCTCGAGCAAAAACAACAAAGCTTTACCGAGCAACTCGCGCAAATTGAGCAAAGTAAAAATATGCTCAAAAAAGAATTTGAAAACCTAGCCAATAAGATTCTAGAAGAAAAATCACAAAGCTTTAAAACCTTAAATCAAGAAAGCATTGAACAATTATTAAAACCGGTTCAAGGCGAGCTAAAAGGCTTTAGAGAAAAAATGGAATCAATACATGTTGAAGACATAAAACAACGAACCGCGCTTAAAACCGAGCTATTGCATTTGCAAGCTAAAAGCCAAGCTATAACAGATCAAGCCGACAAGCTCAGCAACGCGTTACAAGGGCAAAAGAAAACCCAAGGTAATTGGGGCGAACTCATGCTCGAAAACGTCTTAGATAGCGCTGGCTTACGTGCTGGCGTTGATTATAAGCGCGAAGTGTCGTTTAACACTGAAGATGGCCGCTTACGCCCTGATGTAGTTGTTTACTTACCACAAGGCCGCCACTTAGTCATTGATGCTAAAACATCATTAAATGCTTATACACGCTATGTGAACGCTGAAAATGAGCTAGATGCTAATCAAGCAATTAAAGAGCATGTAAACGCCGTTACAGCACGTATTAATGAGCTTGCGAGTAAATCGTACGACCGTTTACCAGGGCTTAATTCGCCTGAAGTTGTGGTTATGTTTGTACCAATAGAATCAGCTTTTGTAGAAGCACTTAAATATCAAAGTGATATTTACCAACAAGCAATCGAAAAAAATATACTGGTAGCTACACCTACTACCCTGCTTACTAGTTTAAATATTGTTAAACAGCTTTGGCGTTTTGAAGAGCAAACCAAATACTCAAAAGAGCTGGCAAATCGGGCTGAGCGTTTTTATAACAAGCTCAATGGTTTTTTATTAAGTATGGAAGGCGTAGGTAAGCAGCTTGATAAAGCGAAAGAAAGTTACGACAAAGCGTTCTCGCAATTATACCGCGGTAAAGGTAATTTAATTAAACAAGCATCAGAGTTTAAAGAGCTTGGTGTATCGGTACAAAAAGAGTTACCTAGTGAGAGCGTTGAACGTGCGCAGCTAGAGCTTGATTAGATTTATTAAGTGTTTTCAATTAAGTATGTTAAATAATGTACGTTAGAAACCAGAGGTGTTTATGAATAATAAGATTATAGGTATTGTTTTAATCGTTATAGGTATCGCTTTAATTATGTGGGGATATGACGTTTATGATGCGGCGGCTTCGCAGTTAAGCCGCGCATTTAGTGGTGATACACCAATAGAAGCATGGGCGGGTATTATTGGCGGTGCCATCTGTGTGTTAATTGGCATTAAAAAGCTTAAGTAACATAAATAAAATACAGCTTACTGGGGCTTGTTGACCTCTCAGGATAAAATTTGTTCAATCTAGGGGCTATTTAATCGCGGCGCGAGGTTTGTAATTTAGTGGGCTCGATAACTGCTCCTGCGTTATTCTAATGGCTTACATCCATGTAATAATAAGTAAAAACCGAGCTACAAAGAGTAAATTGCCCCTAGGCAGAACCCTTAGGGCAGCACATGTTTGGCATTTATACTACGTTATCGTCTGTTTATGGGGAATAACCACACTACATAGACTCTGCCTTGCCTAAATACCAAACATACTGCTGCAAATTTAACCTCAAAAGATAAACAGGCCCTGAATAAGCTGTATTAGTTTATTTGTAATCCATCACTTCTAGTAATTCATTTAATTTACTTTCTGGCAGGCATTCGCCTTTATCCCAATAAGAGTTTAGTAACGCAGTTAAACTGCCAATACGCTGTGACTTTTTCTGCATTTGCTCAATCAAAATGTCAGCTTCTTTTTGTTTTTTTTCTAAACGTTCGATTATTACTGTGTGGTTTAGCTCGCCGTTTTCGTTACGTAATAAAGGTATTTCGTTGAGTGAAAACCCCAAGCTTTGTGAAAATTTAATTAATTGCAGTTTTTCTAAGTTTTGTTGGGTGTAAAGCCTATAACCATTAGCACTGCGATTGGTTGGTGCTAATAACCCTTTGCTTTCGTAAAAACGAATAGTGCTGGCAGGTATGTTGGTAAGTTTTGCAAGTTCGCCTATTTTCATAACTAATAATAACTCCACTTTACATAAACTTAGTAGGTTGACCTTCAAGCTAACTTTAAGGTTATAGTTGTTTTAATGTCAATTTAATTAGCCAATAATTATGCGCAACCCTGTGTTTACCTCCTTTACCTTGCCAAGTGGTTTAGTATTAAAAAATCGTATTGCCAAAGCCGCTATGGAAGAAAACCTAGCACAAGAGGACCAAACGCCCTCCCAAGCACTTAAAAATGTTTATAGCGCATGGGCTAAAGGCGGTACAGGGCTAATTATTACTGGCAATGTAATGGTTGATCATTTAGCGATGACAGGCCCAGGTGGCCTAGTGCTTGAGCAAAGTACCGATATTACTGCCTTTGCAGAGCTTGCTCGTTTATCAAAGCAAAATAATTGCAAAGTGGTGATGCAAATTAATCACCCTGGTAGGCAAGTATTTAAAAAAATGGGTGGAAAGGCTATATCAGCGTCAAGTGTTGCACTTAATATGGGTAAGCACTCGCACTTATTTGGCGTACCAAAGGCAATGACGCAAACCGACATTGACGATGTTATTACCCGCTTTACGCAAACTGCACTACAAGCTGAAAAAGCAGGTTTTAATGGCGTACAAATACATGCAGCGCATGGCTATTTACTTGCCCAGTTTTTATCGCCACTTACCAATAAGCGCGACGATAAATGGGGGGGAAGTTTACAAAATAGAGCCCGTTTACTTCTCGAAATAACCCGCAGTATTAAAGCAGCTTGCTCCCCCACCCTTTCGGTTTCGGTAAAGTTAAACTCTGCAGATTTTCAACGTGGTGGGTTCGAACCCAGTGACGCGCAAGTTGTAGTGGATTTATTGAATGAACTCAATGTTGATTTTGTAGAGCTTTCGGGTGGTAGTTACGAAGCCCCTGCCATGCAAGGTAAAACAGGTGACGAACGCACACTTGCCCGCGAAGCATACTTTTTAGAGTTTGCAAAAGCGATTAGCCACCGCTCATCAATCCCAATAATGACCACCGGCGGCGTTAGTCGCTTATCTATTGCCAACAACGTGATTGAAAGTGGAGTGGCCATCGTGGGTATTGCTACTGCGCTTGCATACCAACCAAATTTACCAAACAAATGGCAAAATGAGCCACTGCAACTAGCCGTATTACCCAGTGTTACTTGGCAAGATAAAACCCTTGCAGGGCTTGCCACTATGGCACTGGTAAAAAGGCAAATACGCCGTTTAGGCCAAGGTAAACCTGTAAAAACAAACGCTTCACCAATATTTACTTTAATTAGCGACCAGCTACGTTCGATTAAATTAATTAAGCGTTACCGCAATCGCTTTGCTAGAGAGATTAACTAGGCTTTGGTATTCACTCTTTTTATACATTTCGGTTTTGTTTACTAATTTTTACACTTGAATAAATGTAACCATTTTTATGTTGCGTGAATGAGTATTAAGGCGTGCACCAATTTGGAAGTTTGCTTTTTTATCAAGCTATTAAAGTGCACTATTTTGTGCATATTAAAGTACTGTACGAGTAAAGAAAATAATCATTCTAAAATGTTAATTAAAGTGCGCGTTCAGCGTTTGTTAATTTAACCATCTTATTGAAATTATTGATATTTATTGTTTTTCTCCCGCTTGAGTTTGGTTGGTATTTATACTAGTTTATAGCGTAGATATTTAACCTTACTCAAGGAGAATAGTTACATGGTATCTCGCAGAAATTTTATTAAAGCAGGCGCTGCTTTAAGTTTAGGCTCTATTTTTAGTGCTTCAGCTTTGGCTGAACAATTAAAAGTAAAAATGTCTAACGGCAGTGTTATGCAAACTAAAGGATCAATAGATAAAAGCGCTGCTCTGCCCACAAACGATGTTACTAACGCTAAGCATTACCGGCCTGAATCAAGAATGGGCTTAGGCGGTCTTGCCGCTGGGAATGGCTTTAATACTATATCAAGCGATGCAGAAATTTTAACAATGCTAAATGCAGCATGGGATTCTGGTATTCGTCATTTTGATACGTCACCTTTTTACGGCTTAAGCTTAAGTGAAAGGCGCTTCGGTGATTTACTTCGAAACAAAAAGCGTGAAGATTATGTTTTATCCTCAAAAGTAGGTCGCCTTCTTACCCCTTCAGCAGAGCCTCTAGAAAATAGCTGGCATTGGGCTGATCACTCACCTTTTCATTATAAATATGATTATTCAGCCTCAGGCACGCGCCGTTCAATAGAAGACACGTTGCATCGTATTGGTGTCGCCTCGCTTGATATTGTTTATATTCACGATTTATCACCGCAAAATAGTGATATGGGAGATGATTGGCTTAAGTATTTTGATCAGGCAGCAAAAGGGGCTATTCCTGAGTTAACTAAAATGCGTGATGAAGGAATAATTAAAGGCTGGGGTTTTGGAGTAAATACACCTCATGCTATTTATAAAGCGCTTGATATGTCAGACCCTGATATTTGCTTACTAGCGCTGCAATATTCAATTTTAGATCATAAGCAGGCACTTGATAAAACCTTTCCTATGCTTGATAAACGAGGTGTTTCAGCAGTCATTGGTGCTCCGCTCAATGGTGGTTTTTTAGCCGGGCGTAATCGCTTTAATTATTCACCTAAAATTCCTGGGCCTATGCAGCAAAAGTTTAATGCAATAAGCGACATTGCATCTAAACATGGGGTTGATATTAAAACAGCTGCACTGCAATTCGCAGAGGCGCCTTCAACGGTATCCTCAATTATTCCTGGCGCACGCACGGCAGATCAAATTAAAGCTAATGTAGCCTCAATGAAAGTTACCATACCAAGCGAATTTTGGAGTGAATTGAAATCTAAACAGCTTATTGCAGAAAACGCCCCCATACCTGCATAACAAAATAGGTGTGCCATTTGCTTGGCACACCTAGTTATAGTCAGTGTGGTTGATTTTTAAGCAACGCTTAGTAGTAAGTATATTGTTTGTTGGGCATTTATATAAGCGCAGCTTGCTGGCGTTTGAAAACGAAGTTTTTAAACTTAGTTATTAGGTAGTCAAAAGCATTATTACGTGCCTATTACATATTAAGCGTATCGGTATCATGCTGCACTTCATCCTAGTGGTGAGAGCGTGTGGAACATATTGAAAGAGCTAAATATATAAAGCAAAAAGTTACTGTAAACCCCCATTACAGTTAGCCGGTAAATTGTACAAATAGTAAATTAGCACTACTTAGTCAATTGAGCAGTGCTAATTGGTTTAATTAAAAACCACATTTACCGTTATTTATTGCCATTGCGCTTTTGCCAAAACGATCTCAATACCCCACAACTTTGCTTTTATAAACTTAAAAATATCAAGCACATTGCGATTTATTAACCCATTTTTTGTAAGGTTGGTACTTATCGTACAACACATTAAAAATATACGTGTATATAAGTATAAAAACTAAAAAGCCAGCTTCTAATGCTGTAGCGGCTAGCCATGTAATATTTAAATACCAAGCAAGTATTGGCAGCGTTATTACTAACATACCCAGCTCAAAGCCACATGCATGCGTAATGCGGGTTACTAAACCTCGCTCGATTCGGTTATGCCCAACTATTTTATCAAACACTATGTTGTAAATGTAATTCCAAAGCATGGCGAAGATTGATAAACCAATACCTACTATTGCCATTTTTCCTGTTGCAAACCCACCAAAATAAACTGATGCAGGTACAACAAAAGATAATGCTATCATCTCAAATATTAGCGCCTGAAAAATACGTTCTGCTGTGTTCATATATAAATAACTTCTTAAGTTGATGACGATGGCTGTATTTTCATTCATTATAAAGATATGTGTTAGTTACTTAGTATCGGGAAAAGCGATATGTTTAGTATTGAACAGCTTCAAGCATTTGTGGCTACCGTTGAAGCTGGATCGTTTTCAGCTGCTGCGCGCGGTTTAAGTAAAGCGCAGTCGGTAATAAGCCAGCATATTATTAATTTAGAAATAGACTGTAATGCGACATTATTTGAGCGCACAGGGCGCTATCCACAATTAACCGAAGCCGGTAAACAGTTACTCCCCCAGGCTAAAGCCGTGCTTAATCAATACCAGCGATTAACAAACTCTGCATTAGCACTAAATGAAAAAACACCAACCGAAATCACTATCGCACTTGACGAAGGGATCCCGTTTAAAACTATCGCGAGTATTATTAGCAAGCTGCAAAGTAAGTATCCTTACGTATCGCTTGAGTTTTTAAGTGCATCCAGCCATGACATAATTGACATGCTAAACAGCGAAAAGCCTATAACGGGTATTATTTTTAGTGAATTAAATATACCGAGCTACTTAGACTATGAATGTATTGGATCGGTAAAATTTGATTTATATGTTGCTAAATCGCACCCTTTAGCGGGGATCAGATGTGAAAATATGGATGGCCTTCGGCTACATCGACAACTTCTTCTTCGTTCTCGCAATACGCAAACAAGTAGCTTTCAGCTAAAAATTAGCCCAGAGATTTGGTATGCCGATAATTACTTTGTATTACTCGAGCTAGCAATACAAGGTAACGGGTGGTGCTTATTACCAAACCATGTAGCTGTAGATGCAGTACAAAGTGGTGAGCTGGTTAAACTTCCTCTTGAGTTTGAAGAAATGGGTTGGTTGGCTAATGTTGATGTATTACTGCATCAGCAACACAGTAATCAAGAGGTGTTTAAAGTACTAAGAAATTTACTACGGAATTTTTTAAAAATTTAGCTTTTTATATAATGCCTGTTAGGCGGTTTACTTTTTATTACGCTAAATCCCAATAAGGAACATCGCCATAATAGCCACTAGTAAAATCAACAAATGCACGTACTTTACTGGGTAAAAACTGTCTGTTTGCATACACCATGTAAAGCCCCATCGGCTCGGGTTCATAGTCTTTTAAAATGCGCACTACTTTACCTTGAGCCAGTGCTTCCCCTGCTATAAATGTTGGCTGCATAGCAATACCACCACCCGCAATGGCTGTATTTAGTAGCAAATCACCATTGTTAGCCACAAAGTTACTTTCAAGCTTTAGTTCGCTTTTTAACTCATTAACTCCAAATAGTCGTTTTGTGGGCTCACTGTGGGAATAGCGTAAATAATTATGTGACTGTAAATCTAAAAGCGTTTGTGGCGTGCCATGGCGTTCTAAATAGTCGGGTGATGCAAACACCGCTAGGTGTATAGGTGCAATTTTTTTAGCTATCAACGTTGAGTTTTTTAATACACCAATGCGCAGAGCAATATCAATACCCTGCTCTACTATATCTACATATTGGTCTGTGAGCCGTAAATCTAACTTTAAATTTGGATACTGCTTTTGAAAATCAACCAACAAACCTGCTAAATGCTTAGTACCAAACGACATAGGCGCACTAATACTAAGCACACCCGATACATTTTCGCTTAAGTTGTTTAGTGAGTTTTCCATGTCTTCAATATCAATAACCACCTGCTGACAACGCTGATAATACTGATTTCCAGCCTCTGTAACACTTACTTTTCGCGTTGTACGGTGTAATAAACGCGTGCGTAGATTATCTTCCAATGCAGAAATATATTTGCTGACTAACTGCGGCGAAATATCGAGTTTATCGGCCGCTTTTGAAAACGAGCCTTCTTGCACAACGGCTAAAAAGGTCTTCATGGTGGTGAGCTTATCCATTTTTTAACAATGCTTTGTTGATAATGTATAAATAAGTATCATATTTATCGTCAAAATAGAAACTTATATAGTGTTTATAACGCATCTACTTGTTTAAGGTTTTAGTATGACTCAGCCTGCTTTATTTATATCTCACGGCTCGCCAATGATGGCTGTTCAGCAATCGGCTACGTCAGATTTTTTTGCATCATTAGGTCAAACGCTTAGTAAGCCTCGTGCTATTGTGGTGTTTTCTGCCCACTTTGATGAAGAGCACGATATAGTTATTACATCCGGAGATGCGCCGCATACTATTCACGACTTTTATAACTTCCCCAAGCCCCTGTATGAAATTCAATACCCAGCACCAGGAGACACTAAGCTCGCTAATACTATTAGTGAGTACTTTTACAAGGCGGGTATTAAAACGGTGCAAAGTGCAGATCAAGGATGGGATCATGGTGTGTGGATCCCGCTGCGCTTAATGTACCCAGCAGCTAATATTCCTATTGTTCAGGTGTCTATTAACACGCGTTTAGGCGTTCAGGCGATGTATAAATACGGACAGTTACTTGCACCACTGCGCAGCGATAACGTATTAATTATTGGCTCCGGCGGTATTAGTCACAATCTACGTGAAATATTTAAAAGCCCTGCTACACCTAATCGTGTTCAAATGGTTAATGAGTTTACTCATTGGGTTGAGCAAAAATTAATAGCGCAAAACACCCAAGCGTTACTTAACTATTTAAATGAAGCACCCCATGCTTTATTTAATCACCCTACCCAGGAGCACTTTTTACCTCTTTTTGCAGCGCTTGGAAGTAGTGACGGTAAAGCAAAAAAAATACATGAAGGTATAGAAATGGATATTTTGGCACTCGATGCTTATAAGTTTTATTAATTTGAGCGTTCGTTCAAATTAAGTTAAGCTGTAAGCAAGTACTCTAAGACCAACTTAATTTATTTTATTGCGGAGCAAACATGGCAACTACACTTGCATTTGACGTATACGGTACGCTAATAAACACTCACGGCGTACTGTCCTTACTCGACGACATGATTGGCGATAACGCCCAAGCATTTTCAAATACATGGCGCGAAAAGCAATTAGAGTATTCATTTAGACGTGGATTAATGCAAAATTATATTCCTTTCTCGCTATGTACAAAACACGCACTCGATTACGCCTGCTTAGCGCACAAAACCGAGCTAAGTGAAGATCAAAAGGGGCAACTGCTAGAGCTTTATAAAACGCTTCCTGCGTTCGATGATGTAAAAGCAGGCCTTGAGCAATTAAAAGCGAAAGATTACCGTTTGTTTGCATTTTCAAATGGGGCTGCCGACGCAGTTCATACCTTATTAGAAACCGCTGGCATTAGTGAGCTTTTTGAAGGGGTAGTAAGTGCCGACGACGTTAAAACCTTTAAACCAAACCCAGGGGTTTATAGCCACTTTTTACGCGAAACCAATTCAACAGGCGCAAACACGTGGCTTGTATCAAGTAACCCGTTTGATGTAACCGGTGCCATATCGCACGGTATGCGAGCAGCGTGGATTCAACGATCTAAAGATTCAATTTTCGATCCGTGGGAAATACAGCCAAATACTATTGCAACCGATTTACTCGATTTAAAAGCAAAATTAGAAAGCGTTAACTAATTTTCTATTCCCCCTTTTGCTTATGGTATTAAGTGCCGTGGGTGTAAAGGGGGTTTACGTTTTAACTATTTACTCCCGCCTTTATTAGCTCAATCACTGTATTCATACGTTTTGCCAACGGCCTATTTCGGTGATGGCACACATAAATAGATTCACTAACCGGACATTTTAAATGATGTGTTTTTATAAGTTGTGGTTTATTGAATGCGCCAACAGCATGAGCAGGTAATACCGTAAAACCCAGCCCTAAGCTTACAGGTTCTAGTATCAAACTAATTTGGTTAGAAAATCCCGTACGTCTTATTTGGTCAATATGCTCAAACTCACTGTAGTTTTCGCTTAGTAGTAGCTGCGCATGATGGCTTGCATCAGGATGAGCAATAAACCCTAGCTCACACAGGGTTTGCCAATTAGGCATGTTTATACCTGCAGGCGTTACAAGTAGTAGTGGCTCTTGGCTTATTTTATGGCTGGTTAGTTCGCTAAATGTTGGAGCTTGAGTTAAAAACCCGATGTCGGCACTATGGTTTGCTACAGCTTGTTCAACACTTACATTGGGCGCAAAGCGGTAATCAATAATCAGCTCTTTATGCTCAGATTGCAGTGCTAATAATTGATTATAAAACTTTAAACCACAACTGCCCGGAGATTGAATCTTTACCGCTCCGCTGTACGGCGAATCATCTTTTAATTGTTGTTCTAAAAACTGCCAATCTTTAAGAAGTAGGCTGCCCTGCTGATACAAGTTTTGGCCCTGAGGGGTAAGCGAAAACTGCTTACCATGGCGCTCAAGTAAAGCGCAGTTAACTTGTTGCTCTAGCTTTTTAATGTGCTGGCTTACACCAGATTGGGTCATATAAAGGCGTTCAGCTGTTTGGGTAAAATGATTTACCTCAACCAAAGTACAAAACGTATTTAACCATGTTGGATTTATCATTACAAAACGTACTCAAAATGATGATTAATGATAATTTTACTTAATGTTGGTCGATTCGTAAACTAACTCCATCAACTAGTCACAAGATAAGTCACAAGTTAAAGAGGAAGCATTATGAGTCATACATATCCACGTAGTTTTTCGCACATTGGTATTTCGGTTCCCGACGTTGAAAAAGCAGTCGAGTTTTACACTAAGGTTATGGGTTGGTACACCATAATGGAACCGACTTTAATTACCGAAGACAAAAGCCCAATTGGCGAAATGTGCACAGAAGTATTTGGCGAAAAGTGGGAAAAATTCAAAATAGCGCACCTATCTACAGGGGATCGTATTGGTGTCGAAATTTTCGAATTTAAAAACCAAGAAAACCCAAAAGACAATTTTGAATACTGGAAAACAGGCATCTTTCATTTTTGTGTTCAAGACCCTGATGTAGAAGGTTTAGCTGAACGTATTGTAGAAGCTGGCGGTAAAAAACGTATGCAAGCCCCTCGTTATTACTACCCGGGTGAAAAGCCGTACCGCATGATCTACATGGAAGACCCGTTTGGTAATATCCTTGAAATTTACAGCCACAGCTACGAGCTTATTTACAGCGCAGGCGCTTACTAAATAGCACTTAGCTAAAAACAAAGACCGCAGTATTTATTACTGCGGCCTTTTTGTTTCAGTTATAGAGTTTTTAAATACACTTCACCGTCTTCTTATTCTCTATAACTTGTTTTTGCTTAGCTTGTGCAGCATGTTTTGCCCTGAGTTGAAAATATTATCAACCTCCAGAAAAGCACTACCAATCGAACTGTGTCCTAGTGAACTTATGAACGACATAATGTATTTGTCAGGAACTTTTGCTCTTATCCACAAACAGGCTACATGTCAGTACCGCTGAGATTAAAAAACAAAACATTACGCTTAATGTAAATAATATAAAGTTTTCATTTTTTGATATAGCTCCTCCTTTAAGGAGTATTTCACCGCTATTAAGTGCATCTACTCCTACATAGATCATCAACGGAATTACAAAAAATGCATTGCTGAGCTTAATAAGTAAGTCCTTTGATGAAAGACTTACTAATTGAGAAGCTTCATGGTCTTCTTCGTCTCTATTTAATAGTTCGGCTTTTAATAGCTCAAAGCGTTCAGGGTACAAAGCCCTATCAATAGACGTAATAGCTTCTTGCAATTCGGTAACAGAATATTCTGAATAATTTGGTTCCATCTATTAAACCTTCTCCAGTGACTAGCGCCTGTGTAAGCGTTAGTCTTTGATACTTATTAGAAAAATGATTTTAAAGTGTAGCCACATTGAACTAACTCTTTTGCTACTTGGTTTTTCCATGCACCAGGATCATCAATAGTGACATATAAAACACCACTTATATCATTTGGAGTTTCAAGAGCCCCTTTAACTAAAGGGCAGACATTTTCTCGACCAAGCTTCGCAATAAGGTAACCATGTTCAAACACTACATTTTGTCGTGCTCTATTTTTTGGAGGGTTTGGCTCTGTTATAGCTCTCCCTAAATCACATGGAGTATATAAAACAAGAGCAAAATCAGCATCATTTGAATAATGTTCAATTTTTTCAATAATTGTCATTCCTGCGTTAGCTTGCTCATGCAGGATAATAGCTTCTAAACCAAGTTGCTCGACAAAGCGACTTACTTCTTGTTTTACTTCGTTGTTATGTCCATGAACAATAAACACTTTCCGTTTGTTACGAGGAACTTCTTTAGCTGGAGCCACTGGTGTATTTGTAGTAGTTGGCATTATTCCCTGAGTTGGTTGCCCGAACTCCAATTGATCTAATATTGGTGTGAACTCACCAGATAAATACGTACGTCTTTCGGCGTAACTACTAAATTTTGGCTGAATAAACCCCCAAAATGAATCTAAATTACGGTGCTGTCGTAACCACTGAGGAAGCATTGGTGCAAGATTAGAATTACTCAGCAATTCAGAGCGTAATGCTTCAAATTCACCTGAGTCAGATGCAAGTCCAGTTGCTCTTGCAGTGAGCAAATTCAAAAGGTAGCTAACCTTATCGAAATCCGTTTCTAAAAATTCAATACTCAATTAGATCTCCTATAATTCAATCTAGAACGTAAAAGCACAACAATTTTGCGTATATTCCTGCGGTTGTCACGCTCATTTTCTACTTTACACAGTTTTAACAAATTACCTAAGATATTGCTATCAAAAGCTATTTAATATTTACAAGCAAAGTTAAGGCATATAAATGCGCGTTTCGCTCATTTCCTTGATTATGTAAGTAAGCAGCAGTTTGGCTGGCTTAATAGGTATTACAAGTATATGATATTGATAATTATTTGCATTAAAGTGTTTTAAAGGTGTGTATGAAAAAGTCTATGTTAACTCTGGCGTTAGTTATGGGTTTGAGTGGTTGTAGCACAACAGCCATGGTGCCTAATAAAAGCTCATCGCTTTATTACACTGCGCTTTATAATGCACAAGCAAAGCCTGTTAGCTCTGTATTATTAGAGCCCAAGCTATTAAATGCCGATGTGGTTTTAGTGGGTGAATTGCATACACATCCGGGCGTGCATTTATTTCAGACTGAGTTATTCGAGCAATTAAGTGCAGGTAATAAACGCACTGCGCTGTCGCTTGAACAATTTAGCCGCGCCGATCAGCGTACTTTAAACCAGTATGTTAAGGGTGAAATTGGTGAGCAATACTTAATTGATAACACCCAAGCGTGGCCTAACTACAAAAGTGACTACCGTGCGCTGGTAGAGCTGGCAAAAACGAACAATAGCGATGTAATAGCTGCAAATGCCCCTAAAAATATTGTTACCTGTATTGGCAGGCAAGGCATAAGTTATGTAAATAAACTTGATGAAACACAGCAGAGCTTCATTGCAGCCACTATGGATACCTCAGCAAGTGATTATAAACAACGTTTTATGACCTCAATGCACCATGGCTCGCTGAGTCAAAACGAAAATTACTATGCTGCGCAAGTTACCTGGGATGAAACCATGGGGGAGTCTATCGTTAACTATTTAAATAATCATAAAGATACGCAGGTAATGCATATAGCGGGCGATTTTCATGTGAAAAATGGCGAAGGAATAGCGCGTGTTATTAAGCGTTTAGCGCCAGAGCTTAAGGTTGTGTGGATATCGCCGGTTACAAGTGTGCAATCTAACCAAACAGGATATCAGTTGCAAGTTAACCCTTTGCCACCCCGTTATGTACAAAAAGAACATCAGCAAGCCGCTTTTAAAGCGTTAGCCAAACGAGGCGAGCAAACAGCTTGCTTATAAAATAACGACATAGTTAGTGAATCTCTTAACCAGGGCTCATATATGGTCTCCTCCAGTATTGCAAGGTGTCATTCAACGATAGCAGGGACAGGTTTGTTGTCATATATACGGTCTTTTAGTGAAGATTATTACTTCTGACCTTGATGTAATCCGCGCATATTGTCCTGATCAGGTTATCGGTATTTACTACCACTGAACTCTATAGGTTTTCAATATGCAGGTTTGACCTGTTATGTCATCGTTTTAGCCACTTACGCAATTCTTTGAAGAGTATTTATACGGGTGAGTAACTCTCACCTGAAGCGCTAATAGCCCGAGCCATTCTCGCCATCTTGTTGGCATAAGCTACACACGCTCGATTATGCCCTCGAGTTTGAACCAGTCGGTTTATCCATTGACTTAATTTATCATTCTTCGTTTTTGCTCTTGAGACAACAGCTTTTGCTCCTTGGATCAACAGGCACCTTAAGTAGCCATTTCCTCGCTTACTTATCCCAAGTAAAGTATCTTTTCCGCCACTACTGTGTTGACGCGGAACGATACCTAAAGACGCTGAAACATCACGGCCTCTTTTATAGTTACTGCCATTTCCAACTTCATTGAAATAGGCGCTTGATACCATAGGACCAAATCCAGGTATTGTTTGGATCCGTTGGCAAATATCATTATTTTTTGCTGTTTCAA